>NZ_JACSOF010000061.1:0-36062 GCF_014349205.1 Photobacterium sp. BZF1 | reverse complement strand
GCGATCGAGGAGCACGACCCGGCCTGTATCTTCTTCTTTACGCAGCAAGCGACCGACGGACTGGATCAGCTTTTTACTCGCTTCAGGGACTGAAATTTGCAAAAACGGGTTACCGCCACGGCTTTCGATATATTCTGCATGGGCTTCTTCTACCGGTGAGGTAGGAACCGCAAAAGGAATTTTAGTGATGATCAGGTTGTTGAGTAAATTACCAGGTAAATCAAGCCCTTCAGAGAAGCTTCCGGTGCCAAACAAAATGCTGGTTTTACCTTTTTCACAGTTCTCTTTATGTTTTTTTAGGATGATGTGGCGCGATTCTTCACCTTGGATGAGCAGTTCCCAGCGGTTTTTCTTGGCCAATGGCCGTAATTTGTCCGCCACCTGGTTCATTTGCCAATAGGAGGAGAACAACACCAAGCTGGCGGTCTCTCCCTCAAGGTATTCTGGCAAGGTGTCGATGAGCAAATCAGTAAACTTTTCTGCCTGGGGTTCAAGTGGCAAAGCTGGGATCACCAAACGTGCGTTGTTCTTGTAGTCAAACGGTGAAGCCAATGCCAAGAAGCGGGTAGCTTCTTTCTCGAATATCCCCGCCTGCCGGCAAAAATAGTCGAATTGGTTCAAGGCTCGAAGGGTGGCAGAAACTAATATTGAACCCACGGCCCGGCTCCACAGCAGTTGGTCAAGGCGGTGGCCGACTTCTAGCGGTGAAACTTCAATGATGTAGTCATTTTCACGGTCTGGACTTTTTTCTATCCAGCGAGCCAAAGGTGCGCCTTTGTCCTTGTTAGGCTGGGCCATTAAAGTCCAGACTTTTTCAAGGTTTTCTAGCCGTTGTAGATAAAAGCCGGATTCGGCAAGTGCCTGCTCACCAACCCGAGGCAAAATTTCATTGTCTTTGCTGCGTTCGGAAATCAAATCGTGGATTTTCCCCAGTGCCTGCAAGGCTTTCTTGCTCGCATCTTTACAGCCTTTGGCTTCTTCTTGTAGCCAGGCTGGCAATTCACCGTGTTCGAACCGGTAGACGCCATCTTTATTGAACTGCGACTCGTCGATATTGTTGGCGATTTGGCGCAGAGACGGGATCAGCAAGGCGATGTTTTCGCTCAGTGCTGTCTGGAAGCGACCTGATTTCTTGTAATCGGCCAACTCTGCCAGTTTACCGACAGACTGGTTGAGCTTTTCGAGCCAGCTCGCAGCACCTTTGAGGCTGGCGGCGGCTGAAGAAAAGTCTCGGGCAACCTGGGGTAGGTGGTGTGCCTCGTCAATGACATAGATGGTTTTTTCCGGCTCAGGCAAAATAATGCCGCCGCCTAGCTCGATATCGGCCATCAGCAGGGCATGGTTGGCAATAATGACATCGGCTTTTTCCAAATGTTCGCGTGCTTTGGCGAACGGGCAGTCCCTGTGCTTGGGCAGGCCGGAATGGCAGCTGTGTTTGTCGGCGACAATCTGTTGCCAGACGCGATCTGGGATAGTGGTAGGCCAGCTATCACGGTCACCGTCCCATTTTCCACTCTCGCTGGCTTTCAACATCCGCTTCAAAAGATCTAAATCAGACTTTTTAGGTTTTTCTTCCCATAAGCTAACTTGCTGATTTTCATCACTACTACAGCTCGCTTCCAGTTTATGGTTGCAACAATAGCGCTGACGGCCCTTGGCGAGGATAAAGCTGAACTCTTTGGGATAAATACGGTTGAACAGCGGCAGGTCTTTGTTGATGAGCTGCTCTTGCAAGGCTACCGTCGCGGTCGAAATCAGCACCTTTTTGTTATTGAACACGGCAAAAGGAATGGCACCCAACAGGTATGAGAGTGACTTACCTATCCCCGTACCTGCTTCACCAACCAGCATGCGATGTTTGGCGTGGTATTCCCCGCCCAAGGTCTTGGCGATTTCTGCTACCAGATAGTTTTGAGCCCTTCTAGGTATAAAGTTATCGAGCTGGTTACTCAGGTTTTCATAGCACTGCTTGATATCACTCTTTATCTGGTTGTGTAGCATATCTGAAACTTCATCGGGACTGGGGCGCGCAGTATAGCACGAACATCTGAATGTGACCGCTCGCAGGTTTTTGTTATTTGCCTTTTAAAAATGAGAACCAGTTCACGAAATAAGATTGAACTAGTTAAAAGCGGATCTGTGCAACTCGTTTTCAACGCTAAATCACCACAAATATCTGCTAGTCATGGTGTTTTGTGCTTCTATTGGCTTTATTTTGCTAAATTTGTAGTTTTTTGTGTTGATATTTTGCAGGTTACTTTTTTATGAATAGACATTTTTTATATAAAAACAATGCTCAATTAGCATTCAGGCGTTGTGTAAGTTGTTGAATTTGATGGGTGTTGATGTTTTTTTAGTTCGCCTTTAGAAGATTTGACATGGAGAGGAATCTTCTGTCAGGATGAGTTCCATAAATTTCGACTCTTTAGTTTTCTTAATGCGTTGTATGTTTATAAGGCATGGAAAACTGGGGATAAAAAAAGAAAAGGAATTCTGGAAACAGGAATTCCAGTCTAAATAAGAAAAGGCAGTGGATATCATGAAAAAGACTCTTCTAGCACTATCAGTACTAGCAGCAGGTTCAGCACAAGCTGGCATTAACCTATACGACGCAAACGGCGTTGTTGTAGACCTTTCAGGTGCAGCGGAAGTTCAGTATTTCCAAAACTATGTTGACAGCGATGCATCAAACACAGATGACGCAGGTCTACACCTAGATGACGGTGACCTACAGCTAAACACTACTATCGCAGTAACTGATCAGCTTAACGCTGTTGCGGGTATCGGTTTTGCTTTCGAGAAGCGTGACGTGACTAACGACGAGCTTTGGGTTGGTATCGGTGGTGACTTCGGTACGCTAACTTTCGGCCGTATGCTTTACGTTTCTGATGACATGGGCATCGGCAAAGACTACGAGCTAGGTTTTGACCAGATTGACTTCGTTCAAACTGAAGGTAACGAAGCAATCAAATACATCTTCGACAACGGTCAGTTCTACTTCGGTGTGACTCACGATCTAGATGCTAAGCCTGCTTCAGGCTCTGGTTCTTCTGACTACCTAAACAACGACGGTACTGTTACTGATGTTCGTCTAGGTGCACGTTTTGCTGACTTCGACGTACGTGGTTACTACTACACTGGTGAAGACCTAAACGGCGGTGCTACTGACGTTGATGCTTACAACCTAGAAGCTGAATATGTAATGGGTCAGTTCGCATTTGCAGCGTCTTACGGTAATGCTGAATACACTTCAACTACAAACGGCTCAAACAAGTCTGATGTTGATGTATTTGAAATCAACGGTTCATACACTATGGGCAAGAACACCTTTGCTCTAGGTTACAACCGTGCTGACAACTCTGTATCAGGCACTGGCGAATACATCACAACTTCAGGCGTTACTGATAACGTATACGCTAACGTAACTCACCAGCTTCACAGCAACGTGAAAGTATACGGCGAGCTAGGTTGGGCTGACCAGGACGAAACTGATTTCGACCTAGGTTACCTAGTAGGTATGGAAGTAGTATTCTAATCGTCTTTTTCGGTTAAAAACTCTCCTAAAAAAGCCGCCTCCCCTGGGCGGCTTTTTGTTATCTTAGTGATGACAAAATTATGTTATGACAGTTAGTAAGGGATTAACGATGAAAAAATGGTTAGTGACTTTTGGGCTATTGGCTTTGCCTATGGGCCTGCAGGCAGCCACGCTGAGCACTGGTGACAACATTAAGTTGTTGGTGGTTGATGGTAAGAAAGTTGAGTCGTCTTTTTGGTCCGAAACAGAAAGCATCGAGCTGACCGAAGGCCGCCATCAGGTAGTGGTGCGTTTTGACGGTGAGCTAAAAGATGGCTCGAAGAGTAAGATGTACACCACGCGTCCTTACCTTTTTGAGATGGATGTACCCAAGCAAGATGCAACCATTGTGTTGCCACGCTTGACCAGCATGAGTCAGGCCAAGGCTTATTTCCAGCGCGGCCCTGAGTGGCAGCTTGAGTTGGCCGATGGTACCACCCGAACTCTTGAGCATGTAGAGTTGCAGGGTAAAGGCTTCGCTGCCTATAGCGATATGGAAGGCTTGGTTGCCGATTACAACCGTGAGCACGGTATCACCTTCGAAGAGGGTTATGCGGTTGACCTAGAGCAGGCAGCCGTCGAAGTGAGCGATAAAGGGGAAGTGAGCATCACAGGCGATGCATTTGTCCAGCTCAAGCTTTGGTATAGCAAGGCCAATGCTGAAGAAAGGGCCGCTTTCGAGCAGTGGGTAAAACAGCAGTCGGCACCTTAATTGCGACTCTGGAAGCCTGCTTTGGTATCTAGTTGCTACGATACCCTGCAGCAAAGTAGCCGAATACAATGTGATATTCGAAATAACAATAGGCGGGATATCCCGCTTATTGTCGTTTTAGCTGTCGTGGTGGTAACGGCTATGCTCACGGCAGCTGCTGCAGCGCGGCTGGGCCGGATCTTGTTCAAGGTCATCGATCGCAATTTCTTCTTCGCAATCCACGCAAAGTCCATACATACCGAGTTTGACCGAGCACACCGCGGCGTCGACTCGCTCCATCCGGGTTGCCAAATCGAATAGGTTGGGAATAAAGGAGGATTTGGCCATTACGATCAATTCGCTGAGTTCTGCATTCTCAATCGCGGTTGCCGATGGCACCAGGGTATTGAGTAGCATTTCGTGCTTGAGCTCGCGTGACAACATCCCGTGCTCTTGCTCCAGGCGCTGTTGCAGCTGCTCGTAAACTTTATCTGACGTTGTCATAAGCCTTTCATTGTTGTTATTAGTGATTATTTCAGTCTAAGACGATTCCTGAGAACGATTGTGATTTGAATCAAACAATTATGGGGTTGTAAGACAATAACCCTAAATTCTCTCGGTTTTTGTTAGAGGGTGATTCCGCTATATTGGCGGTATTAATAAAAGATGGTCAATGAACCATTAATAGGTAATCAGTCAATAAAGGAAGTGTACCATGGAGCAGGGATTTCAAGATCCATACAACGTTAAATATTTCTTCGGGTTTGTTGCCGTGCTGGCGCTGCCGACGCTACCCGCCATCCTGACTTGGGTTGGCATGCTGTCGTCATAAGGCACCTTGCCCGTTCGGCAAGTCTACTAAGCCTGAAACAAATACCAACAATTCATACTGACAAGATATGGATGTTGGTATTTTTGTTTGCGCTAGCATTAGGTATAAACTCGTATAAAGGGTGCAAGCAAGTTAGAAAGAATGGTTAAGCAGTATGGTTAGAAAAACACTTTTGTTGTTGTGCGGTTGGATTTGTGTGGCCTTGGGGCTACTTGGCGCCTTTTTGCCTCTGCTGCCGACGACGCCTTTTTTACTGCTAGCCAGCGCTTGCTTTATGCGTGGTTCGCCAAAGTTGAACCATTGGTTGCTCAACCACCCTAAATTTGGCCCTATCCTGCATAATTGGCACCACCACCGTGCGGTCTCCAAGCAGGTCAAACGAAGGGCAAATATTATGATTGTGGCCAGTTTTTCCTTATCCATTTACCTTGTCCCTTTGCTTTGGCACAAGGCGATGTTGGTCACCATGCTGGTGGTCTTGCTGGTTTGGTTTAACCGCCTGCCTGAGAGGGATGACCCTGCGCCGCAAGGGGAGTCGCTCTAACGCCTTCGATTGATGCTATCTGGATCATCCTATCAGTGATGAGTGCATCACAATCCTTGCTCCGCTAGGGGAAAAAAACTACTATTTGAACCAGTTTTTTCGGTGGCCTGTGATCATGCTGCCGTATCGTATAATGGAAAAAGATTATGACTCAAGAAAAGCTCGCGTTGATCAAAAATAGCATCAAGTCCATCCCTGATTATCCAAAACCAGGGATCCTGTTCCGCGATGTCACGAGCCTGATGGAAGATCCAGAAGCATACCGTGCAACCATGCAGATCCTTATCGATCGCTACAAGGACAAAGGGATCACCAAAGTGATCGGAACTGAAGCTCGCGGGTTTTTGTTCGGTGCACCACTTGCACTAGAACTAGGTGTCGGCTTTGTACCGGTTCGTAAGCCAGGTAAACTGCCACGTGAAGTGATTGGCGAGAGCTATGAGCTTGAATATGGTCAAGATACCCTAGAGATCCACGTTGATGCGATCAAAGAAGGCGACAAGGTATTGCTGGTTGATGACCTGCTAGCAACCGGTGGCACTATTGAAGCGACAACGAAGTTGGTACGCCGCCTAGGTGGTATCGTGGAAGATGCTGCTTTCGTTATCAACCTACCGGATATTGGTGGTGAAGAGCGCCTGAAAGGTATTGACCTGAATGTGTTCAGCATCTGTGACTTTGACGGCCACTAATTCTCTTTCGTTGATTTAGCTATTTCATGTTCCTCTGGTCATACTTTCTCAGGGACTTGGCTAATCATTGGGCGCTCGTGGGAGCGTCCTCTCGCCCAAAAATCCTCCCTGTGCTAGCATTGAGTTCTTGATTCTGTAAGGTTAGTTAACATGAGTTATCAGGTTCTGGCTCGTAAATGGCGCCCGCACCAGTTTGATGATGTAGTCGGTCAATCCCATGTCTTGACGGCATTGGCCAATGCGCTTGCCCATAACCGTCTTCACCATGCGTATTTGTTCAGTGGAACACGTGGGGTTGGTAAAACCACGATCGCCCGTATTTTCGCTAAAGGCTTGAACTGTGAGCAAGGCGTAACGGCCTCGCCATGTGGCCAGTGTGAAACCTGCCGGGAAATCGATGAAGGTCGCTTTGTCGATCTACTGGAAATCGATGCCGCATCGCGCACCAAGGTGGAAGATACCCGAGAGCTACTGGATAACGTCCAGTACAAACCTGCGCGTGGACGCTATAAGGTTTACCTGATTGACGAAGTGCACATGCTCTCGCGTCATAGTTTTAACGCCTTATTGAAAACCCTTGAAGAGCCGCCAGAATACGTGAAGTTTATTTTGGCGACGACCGATCCGCAGAAGTTGCCGGTGACGATTCTTTCCCGTTGCTTGCAGTTCCACCTCAAGCACCTAGACAATAGTCAGATCCAGCAGCAGCTGGAAAAGGTACTGGGTGAAGAGCAAATTACCTTCGACACTCGGGCACTGAGCCTGCTGGCTCGTGCCGCTGAAGGCAGTATGCGAGATGCGCTAAGCCTGACAGATCAGGCTATTGCTTTGGGCAATGGTCAGGTACAGGCCGATGCTGTGTCGGAAATGCTGGGTACGTTAAATACCGAGCAGGCGCTGTACTTACTTGAAGCTGTGGCAGGGGGCGAAGCCCAACCTGCGATGGCTTGTCTTGAAGAGTTGGCCTCCGTTGGTGTTGAGTGGGATAGCTTGCTTCGTGAAATGGCGACCCAACTTCACCGTGTTGCCATGCACCAGGCACTACCGGCCTCATTGGATGACTGTGCCCCTGATGCTGCGCGAATTACTGCGCTGAGCCAGGCGGTTTCGCCACAAGAAGTGCAACTGTGTTATCAGATAGCACTTCAGGGACGCCAGGATCTGGCATTTGCCCCAGATGGCCGTACTGGTTTGGAAATGGTCTTGCTGCGGATGCTGGCTTTCAGGCCTGTCGCTGTGAGTGCTGTCACACCACAGCCAATTTCGGTGCCTGCAACGCAGCCTGCTGCAGCGCCCGCTCAGCAAGCATCAGGTCAACAGGCCCCGAGGCAGCAGGTGCAGTCGCAGCAAGCTGCTCAGCCATCTGGTCAGGGGATCCAGCGGGTGCAAGCCCTGAAGGCACAGATGAACAACGGGCAAAGTCCAGCTTCGCAGCCTCAGCAGAATTCAGGCATGCCGGCTCAGGGATCCCCCCAGCAGCAGGCTCAGCCGCACTATGATCAACAAGGCTATACGCCGCCTCAACCTGATGCCTATGGGCCTGCAGGTTACGAGCCTGCGCCGACGATGCCCGCTTCAAATATGGAGCAAGCGCCTCAGCAGGCACCTGTGCAGGGGCAGCCTCAAATGGCAGGTCATCCGGCTTCTGGCCCAGAAGCACAGAGCTCGTCTGCATCCGGGCTGTTGGCTGCGAGAAACCAGCTACGCAGCAAAGCCAAGCGGGACGGCAGTGCACCAAGTTCTGGAAAAAAGGGTGAACCGGTACGGGCTAGAAAAGTTGCAAGCAGCAGCGTGCTTGAACGTATTGCCAATAAGCAAAACGGTCAGGTAAAAGCTACTGGGAATGCGATGCCGGTACCGGGTGCACCGATCACTGCGGCAACGCAGCCAGATGCCATGGGGCAGGCGGATAATAAAGCCGCCGAGTACCAGTGGCGCCCGACTATGCTTCCTGAGCAGAATGAAACTCAGCAAGTTGTTGCTCCTACCGTTTTGAAACAAGCGTTAGAGCATGAAAAAACACCGGAAATGGTGAAAGTGCTTGTCAAGGAAGCAGCAAATCAGGATAGTTGGTCGGATTGGGTGACGAAGCTCAATGTTGGACGTATGGTTCAGCAACTGGCACTTAATTCAGCGTTCGAAAGAGAAGATAATCAGGTGAAATTATGTCTTCGCCCTTCTCAAAAGCACCTGGATACCCCGAAGGCACGTGAGCAACTGGCGGTGGCAATGAACGAACTGTTTGCCGAGAACGTGTCGCTAGAAATTGAATTGAGTGATAAAGGCCGTTCGCCGCTTGAGTGGCGTGAGGCGATTTATCAACAAAAATTGGATCAGGCCAAGCAAAGTTTGATGTCTGATCCCAACGTGAATTTCATTTGTCAGCGGTTTTCTGCTGTACTTGATGAAGATAGCGTAAGACCCTTATAGATTAACCAGACCACAGAGAGAGATGATATGTTTGGTAAAGGCGGTATGGCTAACATGATGAAGCAGGCGCAGCAGATGCAAGAGCGCATGCAGCAAATGCAGGAAGAGATCGCGAATATGGAAGTGACCGGCGAGTCTGGTGCTGGCCTGGTAAAAGTGACTCTAACTGGCAGCCACAGTGTACGTCGTGTTGAGCTTGACGAAAGCTTGATGGAAGACGACAAAGACATGCTGGAAGATCTGATTGCGGCAGCGTTCAACGACGCAGCGCGCCGTATCGAAGAAGCGCAGAAAGAAAAAATGGCAGGCGTAACTGGCGGTATGAACCTACCAGCCGGCTTTAAGATGCCATTCTAATTAATGCGTACCAGTCACTTACTGGAACAACTGATGGAGGCCTTACGGTGCCTGCCTGGGGTCGGTCCCAAGTCAGCGCAACGTATGGCCTTCAGTTTGTTACAGAGAAACCGACAGGGTGGCCTGCAGTTGGCCGACGCCCTGAGTAAGGCAATGACCGAAATCGGTCACTGCCGGGATTGCCGGACTTTTACTGAAGAAGAAGTGTGTGCAATCTGTTCTAACCCACGTCGTCAGGAAAGCGGTGAGATCTGTGTGGTGGAAACCCCAGCAGATATCGTTGCGGTAGAAGCGACAGGGCAGTTCTCCGGTCGTTATTTTGTGCTGATGGGACATTTGTCACCACTCGATGGTATCGGTCCATCCGATATTGGTTTGGATACCCTGGAATTCCGTTTGCAGAACGAACAGATCAGCGAACTGATATTGGCTACCAATCCAACGGTAGAAGGGGAGGCGACAGCTCATTACATTGCTGAACTGTGCAGTGAGTACTCGATCCCGGCTTCGCGGATTGCCCACGGGGTGCCTGTTGGTGGCGAGCTTGAGCTTGTCGACGGCACAACCTTGTCCCACTCCCTTGCTGGGCGACAAAAATTGTACTGATAGATATAAAACTTGTTTTATATAAACTTAATTCATAAAAATACCAACGCCTGTCGTTGGTATTTTTTTGTCATTTTTTCACTTTCTTGCTTTATCAATGACTTAAAAAGCTGTTTTTAGCTACTTTAGAACGGCAAAGAAAAATTTAGTTTTTAGCCAAAGTTGTTTTCTAAGAATTTCTATCAAAATATTCTTTAAGAGTATTTTTGTTCATAACTGATTGTTTTCATGTATTAAATATTAGCGTTACTTCCTCAGGCATGGCTGTTGATAGTTGTAAATGAACGGTCATACCCGGCGTATCACATAAAAAATTAATACTAAGTTTTCGACTGTTTTAAGTCAGGGAACGATTAGGAGTGAACATGAAAAAGACAGTAGTTGCAGCCGTAATTGGCTCGGTAGTGGCTAGCGCGTCAGCAATGGCGGCAGAGGTTTATAAGTCAGATGATCTATCTGTAAGTGTGTACGGTAACCTTCGTGCACGTTACGAGACCACAGATAATGGCCTGATGGGCGCAGACAGCACTTTTACAGGTGAAGGTACTGAGCTTGGCTTGAGCATGACCTACTTCATGGACAACAACATGTACGTGAATGGTGATGTACTGAAAGAGTTCAACATCATCCCTGAAAATGGCGATGGTTTTGATGACAGCGAAGATTTCTTGAAATTCGGCTCGGTAGCTATCGGTGGTGATTTCGGTGAGTTCCGTATGGGTCGTATGTCAGCAGTACAAGATACGCTAGCTGGCCAGTACGATATCACCTGGGAGTACGGCGGTACGGCGAACATCAAAGATGATGCATTTGCAACAGATCGCCTGACCAATGGTATCCAGTACAAGATTGATGTGAATAACTTCACTGTGATGGCGCAGTACCACACTGGTGATGAAGGAGTTGATGCTACAGGTGCAGCAAATCCAAACTTCGGTGAACTAGGTATCGACCAAGCATTTGCATTAGGTGTGGCATGGTCATCTGACTTCGGTCTAGGCCTATCAGGTACTTACACCCAATCTGAGCGTACTGAGAAGAGTATCTACAACGATGATAAAGATACGTCTTGGACGTTGAACGCCACCTATGAATGGCAGGCACTGTCTCTAGCGGCAATGTACTCTGATTACGATTTTGCTGGTGATGAGCAAACTGGTGTCGGTGCAATGGCCCGTTACGACTTCCCGATGGGCTTCGGTGTGTACGGCGTATATGACTACGTTGATTACGACACGCAAAACGACAAGCTTAACCAGTACACCATCGGTGCAGATTACTGGCTAACCAGCCAAGTGGTTTCTTACATGGAATACGCTGACCAAGACTTCGATAAGAGCAACGCTGGTCAGGACGATAACGCATTCACCATCGGTATGCGTCTGTACTTCTAATTTTAGATATTTGCTAGACTGTTCATTGTGTTTTGGGGGAAGCTTGGCTTCCCCCTTTTTTGCAAAGGAAAGGTCCTAGGAAAAGAAGGTCCTAGTTCCTGGGGAGAGCAAAAGCAAAGCAAAGAACTTGACGTTTTATAGCCTTTTCAATATCTTGCAGCACCCAGCACCCAGCACCCAGCACCCAGCACCCAGCACCCAGCACCCAGCACCCAGCACCCGCTCCAACAACCACTTACCACTATTTCTGGCTGATTTTCAAACAGGGCTTGCGTTCGAAACTGTGATCTGTATAATGCCCTCCACTGCCTGAGGATATAGCCTTGTAACTGCAGTTGTGAACCAATAAGCGTTGAGGAAGAAACTGCAGAGCAGTTTGTAAATGTATACTCTGACTTATGTTCGCAGTCATTAAATTGACTGACAATGTATCCGATAGGGATACTACGTTCACATAAATCAATCGGCATTCTCTCGTCTTTACGAGGTTGAGTGGCGATATTGTTTGTGTAATTTTTATAATTGGAGCTCTGTCTCATGCAGAACCAACGTATTCGTATCCGCCTTAAGGCGTTCGATCACCGTTTGATCGATCAGTCTACTGCGGAAATCGTTGAAACAGCTAAGCGTACTGGCGCGCAGGTTAAGGGTCCAATCCCTCTTCCTACTCGCAAAGAGCGCTTCACTGTTCTTGTATCTCCTCACGTTAATAAGGACGCACGTGACCAGTACGAAATCCGTACTCACAAGCGCCTTATCGACATCGTTGAGCCAACAGACAAAACTGTTGACGCTCTTATGCGTCTAGACCTAGCTGCTGGCGTTGATGTTCAGATCAGCCTAGGTTAAGGGGAGATAAGAGAATGATTGGTCTAATCGGTCGTAAAGTGGGCATGACCCGCGTATTTACCGAAGATGGCGTTTCTATCCCAGTAACTGTGGTTGAAGTTGAAGCAAACCGCGTTTCTCAGGTTAAATCTGTTGAAACTGACGGCTACAACGCAATCCAGGTAACTACTGGTGCAAAGAAAGCTAACCGTGTTTCTAAGCCAGAAGCTGGCCACTTTGCGAAAGCAGGTGTTGAAGCGGGTCGCGGTCTTTGGGAATTCCGTCTAGAGAACAACGAAGAGTTCGCTGTTGGCGCTGAGCTAACTGTTGAGCTGTTCAACGAAATTAAAAAAGTAGACGTTACTGGTACATCTAAGGGTAAAGGTTTCCAAGGTGCTGTTAAGCGCTGGAACTTCCGTACTCAAGATATGACTCACGGTAACTCCTTGTCTCACCGTGCTCCTGGTTCTATCGGTCAATGTCAGACTCCAGGTCGCGTATTTAAAGGCAAGAAAATGGCTGGTCACATGGGTGCTGAGCGTGTAACGACTCAAAACCTAGAGATCGTACGTGTTGACGCTGAGCGCAACCTGCTTCTTATCAAAGGTGCAGTACCAGGTGCTACAGGTGGCAACGTGATCGTTAAACCAGCTGTTAAAGCGTAACGTCGAGGAGTTAGTAATGGAATTGGTAGTCAAAGGCGCTGATGCGCTAACTGTCTCCGAAACTACTTTTGGGCGTGACTTCAATGAAGCGCTTGTACACCAGGTAGTTGTTGCTTTCGCAGCAGGTGCTCGTCAAGGTACACGTGCTCAGAAGACTCGTTCTGACGTTTCTGGTGGTGGTGCTAAACCATGGCGCCAGAAAGGTACAGGCCGCGCTCGTGCAGGTACAATCCGTAGCCCACTATGGCGTACCGGTGGTGTAACTTTCGCTGCTCGTCCACAGGACCACAGCCAGAAAGTTAACAAGAAGATGTACCGTGGTGCTATGAAGAGCATTCTTTCTGAGCTTGTTCGTCAAGAGCGTCTAATCGTTGTTGATGACTTCTCTGTAGAAGCACCTAAAACTAAAGCGCTAGTAGCTAAGCTTAAAGAGCTTGAGCTTACTGATGCGCTGATCGTAACTGGCGAACTAGATGAGAATCTATTCCTAGCTGCACGTAACCTATACAAAGTAGACGTACGTGATGCTAAGGCAATCGACCCAGTTAGCTTGATCGCTTTCGATAAAGTTGTGATGACTGCAGCAGCAGTTAAAGCAGTTGAGGAGATGCTAGCATGATCACTGAAGAGCGTATTCTAAAAGTTCTACGTGCTCCGCACATCTCTGAAAAAGCAACTATGGCTGCTGAAAACGGTAACACTATCGTATTCAAAGTAGCTAAAGATGCGACTAAGAAAGAGATCAAAGCAGCAGTTGAAAAACTGTTCGAGGTTGAAGTTAAGTCTGTAAATACTCTTATCACTAAGGGTAAGACCAAGCGTCAAGGTATGCGTCAAGGCCGTCGTTCAGACGTTAAGAAAGCCTACGTTATCCTGAAAGAAGGTCAAGACATCGACTTCGCTGGTAGTGCAGAGTAAGGCTAGGAGCAAAGAAGAATGGCTATTGTAAAATGTAAGCCGACTTCCCCAGGTCGTCGCCACGTAGTTAAAGTGGTTAACTCTGACCTGCATAAGGGTAAGCCGTACGCACCTCTACTAGAGAAAAAATCTAAGTCAGGTGGTCGTAACAACAACGGTCGTATTACAGTACGTCACATCGGTGGTGGTAACAAAAATGCTTACCGTATCATCGATTTCAAACGTACTAAAGACGGTATCCCAGCGAAAGTTGAGCGTCTAGAATACGATCCAAACCGTAGCGCAAACATCGCTCTAGTTCTGTACGCAGACGGTGAGCGCCGCTACATCATCGCACCTAAAGGTCTTCAGGCTGGTGACACTATCCAGTCTGGCGCAGATGCTGCTATCAAAGTTGGTAACACTCTACCAATGCGCAACATCCCAGTAGGTTCAACAGTACACTGTGTTGAGCTTAAGCCTGGTAAAGGTGCTCAGCTGGCTCGTTCAGCTGGTGCATACGCTCAGATCATTGCACGTGCAGGCACTTACGTGACTCTACGTCTTCGTTCTGGTGAGATGCGTAAAGTTCTTGCTGAAGGTCGTGCGACTCTAGGTGAAGTTGGTAATGCAGAACACATGCTACGTGAGCTAGGTAAAGCTGGTGCTTCACGTTGGCGCGGTGTTCGTCCAACTGTACGTGGTGTTGTAATGAACCCAGTTGACCACCCACACGGTGGTGGTGAAGGCCGTACTTCTGGTGGTCGTCACCCAGTTACACCTTGGGGTGTACCAACTAAGGGTTACAAGACTCGTAAGAACAAGCGTACCGACAAGTACATCGTACGTCGTCGTAACAAGTAATTTTAAAGAGGATACGCCATGCCACGTTCTCTCAAGAAAGGTCCATTTATTGACCTACACTTGCTGAAGAAGGTAGAGAAAGCGTTGGAAAGCGGTGACAAGAAGCCTGTAAAGACTTGGTCCCGTCGCTCAATGATCATCCCTCAGATGATCGGTTTGACCATCGCTGTCCATAATGGTCGTCAGCACGTTCCTGTTTTCGTTTCTGAAGAAATGATCGGTCACAAGCTAGGCGAATTTGCACCAACACGTACTTACCGCGGTCACGCTGCGGATAAGAAAGCTAAAAAGCGCTAAGGAGTAGGTAATGGAAGCTATCGCTAAACATCGCTTTGCTCGCATTTCGCCGCAAAAAGCTCGTTTGGTTGCAGATCAACTGCGCGGTAAGCCAGTTGCTCAAGCTCTAGAAATTCTTCAGTTCAGCAACAAAAAAGCTGCTGATCTAATCAAGAAAGTTCTAGAGTCAGCTATCGCTAACGCAGAACACAACGAAGGCGCAGATATTGATGATCTATCAGTAGCTAAAATCTTCGTTGACGAAGGTCCTACCATGAAGCGTATTATGCCTCGTGCTAAAGGCCGTGCCGATCGCATCTTGAAGCGTTCTAGCCACATCACTGTTGTTGTAGCAGACCGCTAAGAGACTAGGAGAGAAAGCAATGGGTCAAAAAGTACATCCTAATGGTATTCGTCTTGGCATCGTTAAGCCATGGAATACCACTTGGTTTGCTAACAGCCAAGAGTTCGCTGACAACCTAGACGGCGACTTCAAGGTACGTCAGTTCCTTACTAAGGAACTAGCAAAAGCGTCTCTTTCACGTATCGTTATCGAGCGTCCTGCTAAGAGCATCCGTGTGACTATTCACACTGCTCGTCCAGGCGTTGTTATCGGTAAGAAAGGTGAAGACGTAGAAAAACTACGCGCTCGCGTTTCGAAGATCGCTGGTGTTCCAGCTCAGATCAACATCGCTGAAGTACGTAAGCCTGAGCTAGACGGCAAACTAGTTGCAGACAGCATTTCGTCTCAGCTAGAGCGTCGCGTTATGTTCCGTCGCGCTATGAAGCGTGCAGTTCAGAACGCTATGCGCCTTGGCGCTAAAGGTATCAAGGTAGAAGTAAGCGGTCGTCTAGGCGGCGCTGAAATCGCACGTTCAGAGTGGTACCGTGAAGGTCGTGTACCTCTACACACTCTACGTGCTGACATTGATTACGCAACTTCTTCGGCTCACACCCAGTACGGTGTAATTGGCGTTAAAGTTTGGATCTTCAAAGGTGAAGTTCTAGGCGGCATGCCAGTAGAAGAGCCAAAGGCTGACAAGCCTAAGAAGCAGCGCAAAGGCCGTAAATAAGGAGTTTATAGATGCTGCAACCTAAACGCACTAAATTCCGCAAGACCTTCAAAGGTCGTAACCGCGGTCTAGCGAACGGCACTGACGTAAGCTTCGGTACATTTGGTCTTAAAGCAGTTGGCCGTGGCCGTATTACTGCTCGCCAGATCGAAGCAGCTCGTCGTGCGATGACTCGTCACATCAAACGTCAGGGTCAAATCTGGATTCGTATCTTCCCAGACAAACCAATTACATCTAAGCCTCTTGAAGTTCGTCAAGGTAAAGGTAAAGGTAACGTTGAGTACTGGGTAGCTCAAATCCAACCTGGTAAAGTTCTGTACGAGATGGATGGTGTTCCTGAAGCGCTAGCACGTGAAGCATTCGAACTTGCTTCTCGTAAGCTACCAATCAAGACAACATTCGTAACTAAGGCGGTGATGTGATGAACGCACAAGATCTGCGCGCTAAAAGCGTTGAAGAACTGAATGCTGAGCTTGTGAACCTACTGCGCGAGCAGTTCAACCTGCGCATGCAGGCTGCAACTGGTCAACTACAGCAGACTCACACTCTTAAAGCAGTACGTCGCGATATCGCACGTGTTAAAACCGTTCTGACAGAGAAGGCTGGCGCATAATGAGCGATAAAATTCGTACTCAGCTTGGTCGCGTAATCAGCGACAAGATGGACAAGTCTATCGTTGTTGCTATCGAGCGTAAGGTGAAACACCCAATCTACGGTAAGTACATCACTCGCACGACTAAGCTTCATGCACACGATGAAAACAACGAGTGTGGCCTAGGCGACACTGTTGAGATTCGTGAGTGCCGTCCACTGTCTAAGACTAAGTCTTGGACACTGGTACGCGTAGTAGAAAAAGCTCGCATCTAAGCGAACTTAACTACGATATAACAGAGCGGCCCCGAAAAAATTTTGGGGCCGTTCATTTTTTGTCTACCCATTGTCCGAAAAGCGTGTTAATATTCGCCGCCTTTGAAGAAAAGGCAAATCGGCTCGTAATGGGTCAAGATGTTTAAAATTAGCGGAGCACTAACATGATCCAAATGCAAAGTATGCTTGATGCAGCCGATAACTCCGGCGCTCGTAGCGTAATGTGTATTAAGGTTCTGGGTGGTTCACACCGTCGCTATGCACATATCGGTGATGTCATCAAGGTTACTGTTAAGGAAGCAATTCCTCGTGGTAAAGTTAAGAAAGGTGACGTTCTGAAAGCGGTGGTTGTGCGCACTCGTAAAGGCGTACGTCGTCCAGATGGCTCTGTCATTCGCTTTGACCGTAATGCTTGCGTATTGTTGAACGACAACACTGAGCAACCAATCGGTACTCGTATTTTCGGCCCTGTGACTCGTGAGCTTCGTGGCGATAAGTTCATGAAGATCGTTTCACTTGCGCCTGAAGTACTGTAAGGAGTAACGCAAATGGCAGCTAAAATCCGTCGTAACGACGAAGTTATCGTTCTTACTGGTAAAGATAAAGGTAAGAAAGGTAAAGTATCTAAGGTTCTAGCAACCGGTAAAGTAATCGTTGAAGGTATCAACCTTGTTAAGAAGCACCAGAAGCCTGTACCGGCTATGGGCATCCAAGGTGGCATCGTTGAAAAAGAAGCAGCAATCGACGCTTCTAACGTTGCAATCGTTAACGGTGAAGGTAAAGCGGACCGTGTAGGCTTCCGATTCGAAGACGGCAAAAAAGTTCGTTTCTTCAAATCGACTGGCGAAACTATCAAGTAATTTTTGGAGTAGTACAATGGCGAAACTGCATGATTACTACAAAGAGACTCTAGTTAAAGAGCTTGCTGAAAAGTTCGAATACAAGAGTATCATGCAAGTCCCAAGGATCGAAAAGATCACACTTAACATGGGTGTGGGCGATGCGATCAACGACAAGAAGCTTCTAGAGAATGCTGCTGCTGACATGACTGCTATTGCAGGTCAGAAGCCGCTTATCACTGTAGCTCGTAAGTCTGTTGCTGGCTTTAAGATCCGTGAGGGCTACCCTATCGGCTGTAAAGTAACTCTACGTGGCGAACGCATGTGGGATTTCTTTGAGCGTCTAATTTCAATTGCTGTACCTCGTATTCGCGATTTCCGTGGTCTAAACCCGAAATCATTCGATGGTCGTGGTAACTACAGCATGGGCGTTCGTGAGCAGATCATCTTCCCAGAAATCGATTACGATAAAGTAGATCGTGTACGTGGTCTTGATATCACTATCACTACTTCTGCTAAGTCTGATGAAGAAGCTCATGCTCTACTGTCTGCTTTTAACTTCCCATTCCGTAAGTAAAAGTAAGGGTTACTAATGGCTAAAGAATCAATGAAGGCACGCGAAGCTAAACGTGCCAAGCTTGCAGTTAAGTTCGCTGAAAAGCGTGCTGCACTTAAAGCTCTAATTAGCGACGTGAATGCGTCTGAAGAAGACCGCTGGAATGCAGTGCTTAAACTTCAGTCACTACCACGTGATTCTGCGAAGTCTCGTCAGCGTAACCGCTGTAACCAGACTGGACGTCCACACGGCTACCTACGTAAGTTTGGTCTAAGCCGTATCAAGGTTCGTGAAGCTTGCATGAAAGGCGAGATTCCGGGTCTGCGCAAGGCTAGCTGGTAATCCCAGTTATCCAATTTAGAATCACGGAGTATTGACTTATGAGCATGCAAGATCCGATTTCGGATATGCTGACCCGTCTTCGTAACGGTCAGGCAGCGAAAAAAGTTGCTGTTAAAATGCCATCTTCAAAAATGAAAGTTGCTATCGCAGCTCTTCTTAAAGAAGAAGGTTTTGTGGCTGACTACACTGTAACTGGTGAAGTTAAGCCTGAGCTAGAAGTTACTCTTAAGTACTTCGAAGCTAACCCAGTTATCGAGCAAATCCAGCGTGTTTCACGTCCTGGCCTACGCATCTACAAGAAAAAAGATGCACTTCCATCAGTGATGGGTGGCCTTGGTATTGCTGTTGTTTCCACTTCCAAGGGTCTTATGACCGACCGCGCTGCACGCAAAGCGGGTCTTGGCGGTGAGATTATCTGCTACGTAGCATAATAGGAGTAGGAAATGTCTCGTGTTGCAAAAGCACCAGTAGTTATTCCTGCCGGCGTAGAAGTTAAACTTAACGGCCAGGAAATCACTGTTAAAGGTGGTAAAGGCGAACTATCTCGCGTTATCAACGAAGCAGTAGTTCTATCCCAGGAAGAGAACGCTATCACTTTCGGTCCTCGCGAAGGTTTCGAGAAAGCTTGGGCACAGGCAGGTACTGCACGTGCACTAGTTAACAACATGGTTGTTGGTGTTACTGAAGGTTACACCAAGAAGCTTACTCTTAAGGGTGTAGGTTACCGTGCTGCTATCAAAGGCAACGCAGTAGCTCTAACTCTTGGCTTCTCTCACCCAGTTGAGCACGAACTTCCAGCAGGTATCAAAGCTGAATGTCCTTCACAAACTGAAATCGTACTAACTGGTACTGATAAGCAGGTTGTTGGTCAGGTAGCTGCTGATATTCGCGCTTACCGTAGCCCTGAGCCTTACAAAGGTAAAGGTGTTCGTTACGCCGATGAAATCGTGCGTACTAAAGAAGCTAAGAAGAAGTAAGGTAACACTATGGATAAGAAAGCATCTCGTATCCGTCGTGCGACCCGTGCACGTCGTAAGATTGCTGAACTGGGTGCAACTCGCCTAGTTGTACACCGTACTCCACGTCACGTGTACGCTCAGGTTATCGCACCAAATGGTTCTGAGGTAATCGCAGCCGCTTCTACAGTAGAAAAAGCGATCCGTGAGTCGGTTAAGAGTACTGGTAACAAAGACGCTGCTGCAGCTGTAGGTAAAGCTATTGCTGAGCGCGCGATTGAAAAAGGCATCTCTACAGTTGCATTCGATCGTTCTGGTTTCCAATACCACGGCCGTGTAGCTGCACTAGCAGAAGCTGCTCGTGAAGCTGGTCTGAAATTCTAAGGTAGGCGGAAGATGGCTAACGAAAAAACACAATCAGATTTGCATGAAAAGCTGATCGCTGTTAACCGTGTATCTAAGACGGTTAAAGGTGGTCGTATTTTCAGCTTTACTGCACTAACTGTAGTTGGTGACGGTAACGGTCGCATCGGTTTTGGTTACGGCAAGGCACGTGAAGTACCTGCTGCAATCCAGAAAGCGATGGAAAAAGCACGTCGTAACATGGTTACAGTTGCACTAAACGACGGTACTCTACACCACGCTGTTAAAGGTCGCCACACTGGTTCTAAAGTGTACATGCAGCCTGCTTCAGAAGGTACAGGTATCATCGCCGGTGGTGCAATGCGTGCAGTACTAGAGGTTGCGGGTGTTCGCAACGTTCTAGCTAAAGCATACGGCTCTACAAACCCAATCAACATCGTTCGCGCGACTATTGACGGTTTGAGTGGCATGAACTCTCCAGAAATGATCGCTGCTAAGCGTGGTCTTTCTGTTAAAGAAATTCTGGAGTAATTGACATGGCTAAGACTATTAAAGTGACGCAGACTAAGAGCTCAATCGGTCGTCTGCCGAAGCACAAAGCTACTTTGCGTGGCCTAGGCCTTCGTCGCATCAACCACACTGTAGAACTTGAAGATACTGCTTGCGTACGCGGCATGATCAACAAAGTTATCTACATGGTTAAAGTTGAGGAGTAATCAGAATGCGTTTGAATACTCTATCTCCGGCTGCTGGTTCTAAGCCTTCTGCGAAGCGCGTAGGCCGTGGTATCGGTTCAGGTCTGGGTAAAACTTGTGGCCGTGGTCACAAAGGTCAGAAATCACGTTCAGGTGGTTCTGTACGTCCAGGCTTCGAAGGCGGTCAAATGCCTTTGAAACAGCGTCTACCAAAATTCGGTTTTACTTCTCGTAAGAGCCTTGTAACAGCTGAAGTTCGTCTAGGTGAACTAGCGAAAGTTGAAGGTGACGTAGTAAGCCTTGAAACTCTTAAAGCTGCTAACGTAATCACTAAGAACATTGAGTTCGTGAAAGTTGTACTTTCTGGTGAGATCGCTCGCACTGTAACAGTTAAAGGTCTACGCGTTACTAAAGGCGCTAAAGCTGCTATCGAAGCTGCAGGCGGTAAAATCGAGGAATAATTTACTCGAGGGATGAGGTACAGATGGCTAAACAACCAGGACAAGATTTTCGTAGTGCCCAAGGTGGCCTAGCAGAGCTTAAGGTTCGTCTATTATTCGTATTAGGTGCAATCTTAATTTTCCGAGCAGGCTCTTTTGTGCCTATTCCTGGTATTGACGCTGCTGTACTTGCCGATCTGTTCGAACAGCAAAAGGGTACCGTCATTGAACTGTTTAACATGTTCTCTGGCGGTGCACTTGAGCGTGCTTCCATCTTAGCATTGGGTATCATGCCGTATATTTCGGCATCGATCATTGTCCAACTGCTGACAGTAGTCCACCCGGCTTTGGCCGAGTTGAAGAAGGAAGGGGAGTCTGGCCGTCGTAAGATTAGCCAGTACACCCGTTACGGCACGCTTGTGTTGGCAACCTTCCAAGCAATTGGTATTGCAACGGGGTTACCAAGTATGATTCCAGGTCTGGTCATTAATCCAGGCATGGGATTCTACTTTGTTGCGGTTGTAAGTTTGGTTACCGGTACCATGTTCTTGATGTGGTTGGGTGAACAGATTACGGAGCGTGGCATAGGTAACGGTATATCTGTGATTATTTTCACTGGTATCGTTGCAGGCTTGCCGCCAGCTATTGGACAGACAGTGGAGCAAGCGCGTCAAGGTGAATTGCACGTACTTCTTCTACTATTGATTGCAGTGATATCTTTTGCTGTTATTTACTTTGTAGTGTTCATGGAACGTGGTCAGCGCCGTATCGTCGTTAACTACGCCAAGCGTCAACAAGGCCGTCGCGTTTTTGCTGCGCAGAGCACTCACTTGCCGTTGAAAATCAACATGGCAGGGGTAATTCCAGCGATTTTTGCATCAAGCATTATTCTGTTCCCGGGTACACTGGCTCAGTGGTTCGGTCAGAATGAGAACCTAGGTTGGCTAAGTGATATTTCACTGGCGCTAAGCCCAGGTCAGCCACTTTATGTGATGCTTTATGCAGCAGCGATCATTTTCTTCTGTTTCTTCTATACCGCGTTGGTGTTTAACCCTCGCGAGACAGCTGACAACTTGAAGAAGTCTGGTGCGTTCGTACCTGGTATTCGCCCGGGTGAGCAGACCGCGAAATACATAGATAAAGTGATGACCCGCCTGACATTGGCTGGCGCGTTATATATCACCTTTATCTGTCTGATCCCCGAGTTTATGATGATTGCATGGAATGTCCGCTTTTACTTTGGCGGTACTTCACTACTAATCGTAGTTGTGGTCATTATGGACTTCATGGCTCAAGTTCAGACACATCTGATGTCTCAACAATATGAGTCTGTTTTGAAAAAGGCTAATCTTAAGGGCTCAGGCCGTTAAGATCCCATTTACGGAGTTTAGCAATGAAAGTTCGTGCTTCCGTTAAGAAAATCTGCCGTAACTGTAAAGTTATCAAGCGCAACGGTGTTGTGCGTGTAATTTGCAGTGAGCCAAAGCACAAACAGCGCCAAGGCTAATTAGCAGAAATATTTCTTGCAAATTGAAGGTGGGTTGGCTAAATTAGCCAACCAATCTTTTGTGTGTGCAAAAGAATTGTTCCACCGCTGCGTATCCTAAACGGGCTTTGCAGCGGTTATTCTTGAAAAGTACTAGGAGTGAATAGTGGCCCGTATTGCAGGCATTAACATTCCTGATCAAAAACATTCTGTAATCGCTCTTACTGCGATCTACGGCATCGGTAAAACTCGCTCAAAAGCTATCCTAGCTGAAGCGGGTATCGCTGAAGATGTTAAGATCAGTGAACTAACTGAAGAGCAGATCGATCTACTGCGTGATGGTGTAGCTAAGTACACTGTAGAAGGTGATCTACGTCGTGAAGTTTCCATGAACATCAAGCGTCTAATGGACCTTGGTTGTTACCGTGGTCTTCGTCATCGTCGCAGTCTACCACTACGTGGACAGCGTACTAAAACCAACGCACGTACCCGTAAGGGTCCGCGCAAGCCGATCAAAAAATAATCGGAAGGTAGAGTACAATGGCTAAACAACCAACTCGCGCTCGTAAGCGCGTACGTAAGCAAGTTGCTGATGGCGTTGCGCACATTCATGCTTCTTTCAACAACACAATCGTAACCATTACTGACCGTCAGGGTAACGCTCTATCTTGGGCTACTGCAGGTGGTTCTGGTTTCCGCGGTTCTCGTAAGTCTACTCCGTTCGCTGCACAGGTTGCTGCTGAGCGCGCTGGCGAAATGGCCAAAGAGTATGGCGTTAAGAACCTGGAAGTTATGGTTAAGGGCCCTGGTCCTGGTCGTGAGTCTACTATCCGCGCTCTAAACGCAGCGGGTTTCCGTATCACTAACATTGTTGATGCGACTCCGATCCCTCATAACGGTTGTCGTCCACCTAAGAAACGTCGCGTATAACGTTTCGTTTCTAGGAAAACTGGAGAAAGAACATGGCAAGATATTTGGGTCCTAAGCTGAAGCTTAGCCGTCGTGAAGGCACAGACTTGTTCCTTAAGTCTGGTGTACGCGCGATTGATACCAAGTGTAAAATTGACAATGCACCTGGTGTGCATGGTGCTCGTCGCGGTCGTCTATCTGACTACGGCGTACAGCTTCGTGAGAAGCAAAAAGTTCGTCGTACTTACGGCGTACTAGAGAAGCAATTCCGTAACTACTACAAAGAAGCTGCTCGCCTTAAAGGCAACACAGGTGAAAACCTGCTTCAGCTTCTTGAAGGTCGTCTAGATAACGTAGTTTACCGCATGGGTTTTGGTGCTACTCGCGCTGAAGCACGTCAGCTGGTAAGCCACAAAGCGATCCTAGTTAACGGTCAAGTCGTAAACGTTCCTTCTTTCAAGGTAGCGGCAAACGACGTTGTTAGCATTCGTGAGAAAGCTAAGAACCAAGCACGCATCAAAGCAGCTCTAGAAGTTGCTACTCAGCGTGAACTACCGACTTGGGTCGAAGTAGACAGCAGCAAGCTAGAAGGTACTTTCAAGCGCCTTCCAGAACGTTCTGATTTGTCTGCCGACATCAACGAACACCTGATCGTCGAGCTTTACTCTAAGTAAGGCTATAGTTAAGAGAGGACACAATGCAGGGTTCTGTAACAGAATTTCTTAAGCCACGTCTTGTTGATATTGAACAAGTTAACACGACGCATGCAAAAGTAACTCTTGAGCCGCTTGAGCGTGGTTTCGGCCACACTCTTGGTAACGCTCTACGTCGTATTCTTCTATCTTCAATGCCGGGTTGTGCCGTCACTGAAGTAGAAATCGACGGTGTGTTACACGAGTACAGCACCAAAGAAGGAGTACAGGAAGACATTCTTGAGATCCTTCTAAACCTTAAAGGCCTAGCCGTTAAGGTTGAGGGTAAAGACGAAGTTATCCTTACTCTGAATAAATCTGGTGCAGGCCCTGTTGTTGCAGGTGACATCACCCACGACGGTGATGTTGAGATTGCGAACCCAGAGCACGTAATCTGCCACCTAACTGATGACAATGCTGATATCAGCATGCGCATCAAGGTAGAACGTGGTCGCGGCTATGTACCAGCGTCAGCTCGTATCCACACTGAGGAAGACGAGCGTCCAATTGGTCGTCTGCTAGTTGATGCAACTTTCAGCCCAGTTGACCGTATCGCTTACGCGGTTGAGGCAGCACGTGTAGAACAACGTACTGACCTTGATAAGCTTGTTATCGATATGGAGACAAACGGTACTCTTGATCCTGAGGAAGCTATCCGTCGCGCAGCTACTATCCTAGCTGAGCAATTGGATGCATTCGTAGATCTTCGTGATGTACGTGTTCCTGAAGAGAAAGAAGAGAAGCCGGAGTTCGATCCGATCCTACTGCGTCCTGTAGACGATCTTGAACTAACTGTTCGCTCTGCTAACTGTCTAAAAGCAGAAGCGATCCACTACATCGGTGATCTTGTTCAGCGTACTGAGGTTGAGCTTCTTAAGACTCCAAACCTTGGTAAGAAGTCTTTGACAGAAATCAAAGACGTGCTGGCATCACGTGGTCTGTCTCTAGGCATGCGCCTAGAAAACTGGCCGCCAGCATCTATTGCTGAAGATTAATAGTTACTGATATCTAGTTAGAAGGATTAGGTCATGCGCCATCGTAAGAGTGGTCGTCAACTCAACCGCAACAGCAGCCATCGCAAAGCGATGTTCAGCAACATGGCTGGCTCTCTGGTACGTCACGAACTTATCAAGACTACCCTGCCTAAGGCAAAAGAGCTGCGTCGCGTAATTGAGCCATTGATTACCCTAGCTAAGACTGACAGTGTTGCTAACCGTCGTCTTGCATTCGCACGTACTCGTGATAACGAAGTTGTTGCGAAACTATTTAACGAACTGGGTCCACGTTTTGCTCAGCGTCCAGGCGGTTACACTCGCATCATGAAATGCGGTTTCCGTGCTGGCGATAAAGCCCCTATGGCTTACATCGAGCTAGTAGATCGTCCTGAAGCTCAGGAAGAAGCTGCTGCTGAATAAGCACTAGCGCGTTAAATAAAAAAGAGGCCGAGTCTTAGACTCGGCTTTTTTTTTGCATCTTATTCCCTATCACTACCAATGAGGGATCGGATGCATGATTTACCTGTTTGTCGACAGTTCAGGGTTTGGCGGAATCGAAAGCCATATCCATCAGCTCTCCTTGTTGCTGCAATCCCAACAAGTTGGGGTTGAGGTAGTATTCCTTAACCGCTATCCAGATCATCCACTGTATACCCAACTCGAACAGTCGGATATCCCTTTCCGTTTCCTTTGCGAAACCTCGATATTGCGTTTTTTCCGTTGCTTGTCTGCTGCGGATGTCGTGCATGCCCATGGCTATAAGGCATCTATTATTGCCAGAGGCTGCAGGGTTTTGTCTGGCTACCATTTGGTAACGACTTTCCATGCCGGTGAAACTGTTTTCGGTAAACTGGCCTGTTATGAATGGCTCAATCGCTACACGGCTTGTCTGTCCTATAACCTGGCAGTCAGTCGCAAGATCCAAAAGCGACAGCCTTTTCGTTGCGAATTGCAGCGCAATTTTGTCCATTGTAAAGAGGACCTTGTGGAACGAGACCGCCATGAAGTATTGCAGGTGGGTTTTGTTGGTAGGCTGAGCCATGAAAAAGCCATTGACCGTTTTGTCAGCTTGAGCGAGAAAATGCCAAGTATCGATTTCCATGTTTACGGAGATGGCGAACAGTCAGCATTGCTTAACGGCCTCCCGCTCAACTGGCATGGCTTTGTGCCGAGTATGACACCGCATTGGCAGTCTTTGGATGTGTTGCTTATTACCTCCCGTGCCGAAGGCATGCCGATGGCGGCACTCGAAGCGATGGCAAATGGTGTGGTGGTGATTTCGACGGATGTCGGTGAAATGCCCTCGTTGCTTGAGCCGGAGTGCTTAGTGGCGGAAGCTCGGTGGCAATTGTTGGCTGATAAATTGTTGAAGATTGAAGGTCAGAGTAAGGCTTACTGGCGGATGTTATCGCAGCAACAACAGCAAATGGTCAGGGGGAGCTATAGCGATCAAGCCTGTTGGCAGCAACTAAGCCAAATTTACCAACTCTCGTAGTACACAGGGCAACTTTTCTGCCCTATTCAATGCTGGTCAGGGTGATCAGCGTCCTGTCATCTTCATGGTTATCAGGCTGTCGCTGCCACAGATAGTGGTGGCGTTGCTCGGCTGCCAGCTGTGCTAAGTGTTGTTGTTCTTCCTCGGCCAATTCAGATTCCAGCAATCCATCACTGAAGCAATGTAGGCTATCTCCTTGCAACATAGTCATATGCTGGGGTGCAGCTTCGAGGCAGTCAAACAAACCGATAAGCCCGACCCCTTCCCTGAGACGCTGGCAAGATGGGGTAAATGCCAGTGGCGCTGGCATGCCAGCATTGTAGAGCGCTATCGTGTTGTTGCTTTGAAGGTGGATACCCAGCAGGCAGATCAGATTATTGGTTTCGGTCTGGTATAGGTGTTTATTGAGCCGGTTGAATAGTTCTTTTGGGCAAATGTGAGGATCGAGCAATATTCCCTGGATCAAGCCGTAGCAGATCCCACCATTGGCTTTGGCCACAATACCATGCCCCATTAGATCGCCGAGGATCAATAACTGCGATCCGTCTTCAAGGGTGTTCTTGATAACAAAGTCACCGCTTATTTCCGGTTCGCGGCTGATCTGAAGATTTAAGCTGCCCAATGAGAAGTCTTGGGAGGTTGTGCCTGCCGGATTAAACGAAGAACCTCTTTCCAGTTGTTGCAGCAAACTGTCCTCGAAAGCATCTCGGAGGTGCTGATGGCGGTTGAGAACCCGTTCCAGTACTCGTCGCAAGTGGTGTTTGTCGACGGGTTTGGCAAGAAAATCATCGATACCGGATTGGGTGACCGCCGTCATGGTGTCAGAGACAGTATCCCCCGACAGGAATACAAACGGCAACAATCGGTGGCGGCGCAATTTGCTGACGAGGCGCCGGAACTCCAGCCCGTTGGTATCGGGCATCCATAGGTCAGTCAGAACCAGATCGCAATGGTTGCCTTGCAACCATTTGAAGGCATCCTCGGCTCGGCCGAATATCGATAGCTGGTAATCTGCCTCTAGGTAACTGGTCAGCATGGTGAGTTGGCTACGGCTGTCATCGACAATCACAAGGTGTTTGCGGGGAGGTTGCTTGGGCAATAGGAACTCGATAAGGTTACTATCAGCAGTAATTGTGTAGTTAAAATCAGGGAATGTGGTTTTAATTAGGGCAAGCCCCATCCCAGACTCTGCCGGAAAATCAGGTAGCTCCGCCTCTTTGATTTGTACAGTTTGGGCAGGCCAAGGCGAGCCGTTGTCACTGATGGAAAAGCAATACTGACCGTTGTGCCTGCCGTAGCTGATGGTGCAGTGGGTGGCTGGTTGTTGTTGATGATCCAACAAGTTGGCGCAATATTCGCTGCATACCAGTTTGAGGCTCTGAATGGTGTCGGGCGTCAATTGAAGTGCATGGGCCTTGTCGTCCAGCAAACGACGCATTGCCGAGATGTTCTCATAATTTAAGACAAACCGACGCTGGAACAACACTTGGTTCATGCTTTGCCCCCCTAGCTGATATTTACTGGTATTTTCCCTGCAACAGCGCACTGGCTTGCAGGTAATCGACGACTTTTTGTTTGATGCTACTTGGTATCCACCGGGCTTTGGTTGTCAGAACCCGAATGATCTCGTCAGCCAGTGACGGGTTGACCTGATCATTGATGAGCGTTCCCAGTAAGGGAATACCATTTTGCTCCAATTTACCGATACAGGTTAACAGCTCGCTTTCCGTTGTCTTGGCAGCCGCCAGGCAAAGGATGGTCGCATCGCTGGCATGGCTAAGGGCATTGATAGGCAAGTTGCGCCAGTTGGTTTGGGTCATGGTGCCAACATCACATAGGATATAGTGGTAGTCCTGCTTCCAGCGTTCGAGCGCCTGGTGAAAGCTGTGTGGCTGGCGTAAGTCCAGGATTGTCCGCTCTTCACTCGGCTGCGGGAGCAAGGTGAGTTGTTCAGTGAGCCTTACCATCGCCTCGGCTTCACCTTCTCCATTGCATTGCCAGGGCTTGGCGGTATAACCCTGTCCGCTGCCTGACAAATCCAAATCAACCAGCAAGACTTTGTGGTCTTCGGCGCAGCGTCTCGCCAGCCAGTTACAATGGGTCGAGGTGCCACATTGGCTCGAGGCCCCGGCCAAGGTGATGACTCGTGCACTGCGTTGGTGGATTTGATGGAAAAGTTGGTCGTATTCGCCGCTGAGCCAAGGTTTCATAATGCTGCTCCTAAGGCTATCAAAGTAAAGATCCCCAATACGTCTCTCAAGCCCTGGCGCCATTGTTCGCCGACTGAGTCGTTGAGGTTGGGGACATAGACAGTATCACCGGCCCTGAGCAGGGGCAGGGGATAGCGTGCCGGTTCGATGACATAGTCGCGCAAGTTGAAGGTTTGCGCCTTGTCGCCGCAACACGACGTATTCACAATCATGATCCGCTCGATGTATGCGTTGTCGGTCGGGCCGCCGGCTTCAGCGAGCAGGTCGAGAATGTTCATCTGGCTGTTGAATGGGTAACGGCCCGGTTTGTTGACCGATCCCATCAGTCTTACCACCTGCTCGGAAGGCTTATCGAGCCAGTTACCTTCGAGTTTGGGCACATAAATCACATCACCGGGGACAATTTCCGGTAACAGGCTTTCATCACCGGTTTCGAAGTACATCGAAAGGTTGAGGCGTGTCACCCTGGCGGTATTGTCATTGCGGTGGCTGATCCGGATTTGGCGTAAGTCGGCATCGCCGTTCGGCCCGTCTGCCGCCGATAGGATATCGAGAAAACCCAACTCACGGTTGAAGGCATAGCGGCCTGGTGCGCCGACTTGGCCAAACACATAGATAGAGTCATCGGCAGACTGGCGGATCCAACTGGATTTGTTGTCTGTCGGATCGTGGGGAAGCTCATCGATTACAATCGTATCACCGGCGGTCAGGCGGGGCAGGGCAGCAAAGCTTCCCCCTTCGTTGATGAAGTTATCCAGATCGAAATACAGCACGTTATCTTGCGACTGGCGGTTTTCTTTTATGATCCGGATATTGGTGATGTTGGCCTGCTGCAGCGGCCCTCCCGCGAGTGCCAGTACATCGAGGAAGGTCATGCTGACATTCCAATTGAAGCGACCGGGTGACTTCACTGCCCCCATCACCTTGATGGCTTCGGTGTCTGCGACGGTATCGACCTGCGGCACAAATATCACATCCCCGGCAACGACCTTGGGTAACAAGGCTTCATTACCGGACTTGAAGTAACGGGCCAGGTTGAAACGGGTTACTTTGGTGGTGGTACCGTTACGGTGGGTGATCAGCACATCCTGGATATCGGCCTCACCGGTAGGCCCGTCGGCAGCAGAGAGGATATCCAAAAAGCCTTGCTCGTTATTGAAGGCATATCGTCCGGGAGCACCGACCTGACCGAAGATGTATATTGAATCTTGTGCTGATTGACGTAACCAGCTGGCTTTGTTGTCTGTCGGATCGTGGGGCAGCTCGTCGAAAATAACGGTATCGCCGGCTTGTAGCTGCGGCAGTTGGTTCTGTGGCTTGCCGAGCTTGGTGAATGCCTCGAAATTGAACGTCGTCACCCGCTCTTCATCGGTACTGGCACTTTCACGCACAATGCGGATATTCGACAGGTTAGTTTGTTGTTTCGGCCCGCCGGCATGAGCCAACAGATCCATAAAGCTCATGGTGTCGTTCCATTCGAAGCGGCCGGGATTGTTGACAGCACCAATAATTTTTATTGCCCGGTCATTGGTGACCTTGAGCCATGATTTTTCGTTGAAATCGATTTTTTCCGGAATAAAGATGACATCGCCCGGCATCATGTCTGGTAGGGGGTAAAGAGCAGGGGCCTGAGTATATTTGACCAGGTTGATGGTCATGGCCGCTTTGGTGCTGCTAAGCAGCTTTATCTGGGTGGTATCGGCAAAGCGGGTCGGGCCGCCGGCATTGGCGAGTACGTCGATAAAGCCGGTACCGGGTGAGCTTTCATATGCTCCGGGGGCTTTTACCTCGCCCATCACATACACAGTGCGTGAAGTGGTGTTGATATCCTCAACTTCTATTGGGGCGAAAATGGTCGTCCCCGGTTTTATTGGCGGTAGGTTGCTGGTATCACCGCTATCTAAATAAGCTTTGAGGTCGAACTGGTAGGGGATGTTATCGGTGATAACCCGGATCTTGGTGACGTCGGCATAGCGGGTAACCCCTTCGGCACGCATAACGGCATCGACAACGGTCATACCGGGCTTGAAGCTGAAGGTGCCGGGATTACGCAGTTCACCGAAGATGGTGATCCCTTGCTCTTCGTTGGCATCCCCGCCTTTGGTTAACGAGGCGGCGTCAAAGTCGACCTCGACGTTTCCGAGTAGCGGTGAGGCTGGGATGAAAATAGTATCTCCACCTTGCAAGGTAGGCAGACTAGCAGGATCACCGCCGTCTAAGTACGCTTTGTAGTCGAATTGCTGGCTTTTGCCGTCGCGGATCAGCTTAAATTGATCGAGCTGGGCTCCGGGACGGGCACCACCAGCAGCGGTGACCGCCATTTGGATGTTGCTACCGGGCTTGAGCGATATCATCCCCGGCTCTTCGACATAACCCAATACCCGCACCCGCAAAACCTGCTCGAGAATGCTGAGCTTGAATTGGTCGAGGTTGCGGTAGACGGTCCTCAGCTCCTCGCGGATGCGTTGCTCGGCCTGCTCAGGAGAGAGTCCGGCCACTGGGACCAAGCCTATCTCTGGCAATCTTATCTGGCCCTGATCATCAATGGTGAGGGGTTCGTTGAAGTCGGCTTCCCCAGGTAGTTGGAGGAAGACGCGGTCGCCCGGCGTCAGGTTCGCCGCCCATACAGGGGCGACGGCCAACAAACAGATGATCAGGAAAAGCCTTATCATAGCGAACCTGGACTTAGCTGCTCTTTGACAGCATGCCAGTCACTGAGTGAGTACACCCGGTGCGGGGCCCGTGTATGGTGGTCGACCAGCACCCGAGCTTCAACCTTACGATTACTCAAGCGTTCGGTTCTTGAATTGGGATCTTCATAAGACTCCCGTTCACCGGCACTAAAAATGGCTATCTGGTGCGAGTCGACACCTTGTTCGATCAGGAAGCGCCTGACTGTATCTGCCCGGCGCATACCTAACTGGTAATTGCTTTGTTCGGTGCCGATGGTGTCGGTGTGTCCGGTCAGCTCTAGCTGCCAGTGGTCTTGGCGTTTTAGAATCGAAGCTGCCCGGCGCAATGCATTTTGGTAATCGGGTAAAAGCTTGGCGCGATTGAAAGCAAATTGGTTATCGACCCGCATTAGCAACAGGAACTGATCCCTTAGCTGGATTTCCGAATAGCGGGTATCGAGGCATTCGGTGTGGTGCTCGAGCCAGTCCATCTGGCGCTGAATTTTGGCAAACTGGGTCTGGTACTCGAGCAGGGTAATATCGGCATCATCGGTAAAACCCGCTTTGTGCTCTTGGTCTGCCTTATCGTGGAGATTGGCAAGCTTCATATACTGGCCCGGCAGACAAAGCTTTGCCCCTCGGGTAGCCAGTAGCTGGAGCTCGAAATCGTGGTGTTCAAGCTCATGCCACTGATCGACATCCGGCTCCGAGTACGGGGTATCACCGGATGTCGGCCAAGTTGTACATCCACTGGCGAGCATTATCAGTAGCAGGCTTGAAAATTTGACCATATCAACATAACTCCGCTGAGGTGATCAGGGGGATCACCTTGTCAATCCTTAACATTTTCATCAGCTGGCGCGGTTGGCCGTTCACATTGAGCAGGCGTAGCTGTTTTCCTCGGCTTTTTAAGCGCTTGTATAAGAAAACAATGGCACCAATTCCACAAGAGTCAATAAATTGTACCTGGGTCATGTCGATGATCATCTCATCGTTATCGGTCAGGCTGAGTGATTCGAACTCCGGCTCCATCTGTCTGGCAAGGTGGGCATCAAATTCGTCTTGGAGCGTCAAACCGATATTGGCGTTATTTACTGCTTGATTCATAACTGGCCTTTAGTGTTATTTGTGAAGTCCTCCTCTATTGATACAAGTGCTGTGCCAACTATTGCCCGCGTTTACTAACCATGATGTAGATGGTTTTGAGAATGATGAACATGTCCATCTTCAGCCATTGCAGCGGCGAGCTCAGTGCCAGCGCGTAGGCGTGATCAAAGCCAATTTTGCTTTTTACATCTTCCAAGCTGCTGTCATAGCCCTGGCTGACCTGGGCAAGACCGGTGATCCCCGGTTTCAGGCCGGCAGTTCGCTCAAGGTAAAATGGCAATGCATTTTGCAATTTGCCACAAAATTGCGGACGCTCCGGGCGCGGGCCAATCATCGCCATATCGCCTTTGAGGACATTGAGGAACTGGGGCAGTTCATCAAGGCGGGTGACCCGTAGGAAGTGTCCTACTTTGGTTATGCGTGGATCGTTTTGCTGGGCCCAGGTTGCCCCCGAAGCCGACTCGGCGTTGTTGGACATCGAGCGGAACTTGATGACTTCGAACAGTTCGACCTGTTGGTCGCTGATTTTACCGACCCGCATCTGACGGTAGAACACGGGGCCGGGCGAATCCAACTTGATCAGCAGGGCAATGACAGGCCACACAGGTAGGGTGATGATCAGTCCGATGCTGGCAAGCAAGACATCACTGGCCCTTTTCATAAACAGGGTTGATTGCGCCTGATAGTTAGAGACCGGTGGCTGGTGGCGCCAACCTGAGCGGAAATGTCCCATCAGGTAACGGGTCATCCCCAGCAAAGAGGCGACATAACCACCGATGAAGTAATGCAACTTGTTTGTCACCTTGTTACTGATACCGAGCAAGGGTAAGGCTGCTGCGCCATAACCGACCAACTGCAGGGCTAGTAAGGTCTGGGCTATGTTAGAGCCTTGAAAAGCCAAGATTGTAGAAAGCAGTAAGTAGCCAACCAAAATAAAGGGCATCACGGTGCGCATAGCCTTGCCCGAGGTAAATAGCCAGCGAGCACCATGGTGGCTGCTGCGGAAGACGAACCGGCAGCGGATCAACTGCTGCAGGTTGCCTGCTCCTATACGTTGGCGGCGTTGGTAGGTATCCTGATCCGTCGACGGTGAAAGTTCGACACTGTTGATATAGTGGTTGAACTGAACCTGATAGCCCTGCTTGATGACTAGCATGGTCTGGATGAAATCATCATTGATGGTATCTTCCGGCAGTGGTGAAAACAGTTCAGCACGTACAATGTAAAAAGCGCCGTTTCCTCCCATTACGTTACCGATTTGCGATTCGGTTTGGCGGGTTGCATTTTGCCATTGCCAATATTGCTGTTCACCATCGGGGGCTTTGGCCAACAGGTAATTACAGGTGAGGGCGCCAATTTGCTGCTCCTGAAAACTGCCGGCGGCTTGGGCGAGGGCATCAATAGACAGAAGGGCAGACACATCCGACATCGCGATCAAATCAACTTTGCCTCTTACCTCTGCCAGTAGCTGATTGATACGGATTACCTTGCCCTTGTTGTCAGGTTCATCCATGTACTCAAGGCGAATACCGGCTTGGGCATATTTGCTTTGCCAATCAGCGACGATATCTGCAGTGTTGTCGCTGCAACCATCACAGCATACCCAGACTGATAGCTTTTCGGGCGGGTATTCCAGCATCATCAGGTTGGCAAGCTTTGCCTCAATAAACTCGGCCTCATTGTAGGCCGGGATGAGGATGGCGACAGTCGGTTGCTCCCCAGCCTCATGACTGGCATTGGGAGTAGCAATGCCGTTGTCGTTATCGTGATCATCTTCAGCGCTAGGCGACTTACGCCCCCATATCACCATCAAACCGGTATAGATAACATGGTGATAGAAAATGATCAGGGTCAGGGAAATTAATACCATCCAGCTGATAGTCATGGTCAGCCTCTCTTATCCGTTGGCCAGGGATTCATAAGCGCTCGCCATCGTCCTGACATCGGCGAGTTGGCGAATATATTGTGTTGTCTGGGGGCAGCTTTGTATCGGCCTGCGGAGTTTCTCCAGTAGGCTCTGCCCCAGCACGGCGGGTTGATCCGGTGGGATAAGGTGCCCGCTGTGAGGACAAATCAAATCGGGGATACCACCGACATCGGTCGCCACCACGGGTTTGCCGCAGGCCTGTGCTTCCAGCAGTGCCAGCGGAAGTCCTTCTTGGCGCGAGGGCATACAGAACAGGTCGATAGCATGGTAGAAATTCAGCATGTTATCGCAGCGGCCAAGCCAGTGGACCCGCCCTTTCAATCCCAACTGTTGTGCAAGTTGTTCTAGCGGCTGGCGTTCAGGTCCGTCGCCGGCGACGGTAAGCTGGTAACACTCCGGCAGGGTTGCCAGTGCTTCGAGCATAACATCGATGCCTTTCTCCTTTACCAGTCGTCCGGCGCAGCCAATGATCAATGAGTCGGTTGGAAGCTGAAGCTGGTGGCGGGCCTGGGGACTTTGTCCCGGGGCATAGTGCTGGGTATCGATCCCGTTGATAATGACCTGATCCGTTTTGATCCCCATTTCACTCAAGTGATCGGCTACCCGGGGGGCGTCGGCCACTAGTTTGATCCGGCTGCCAGCTAGCAAGCTGCGGGTTAGTAGTCGCTGCTTTGGGTCGTCCAGATGCCAGCTGTCGTGCTCGGTCTGGATGTGGGAGACTCCCTTGAGGCCAAGGCAGGCGGCGCGGCTATATAACAATGGGCCGAGGTGATGGGAATGGATCACCCTGGCTTGCAATGTGCGGATAAGGCGGCGCAATTTGAAAATAGTTTTAATATCTCGCCCTGGTGGTTTATCGAGGAAGTACAGTCGCTCTGTTAACGGGGCGAGTTCGGGCCATTGCATAATCGCCTGTTCTCTATTCCCCTCCAAGGCGACGACATAAACTTGGTTATCCTTTGAGGCGAAGCGCACAAGGTTGAGCACCAGTCTTTCAATACCTCCTGGATTTAGGTGCTGGACAACCTGCAGGGTATGGGTAGTCATGATGCCTCCTCGCTAAAGTGTGGAATTCGGATCAACACCGGTGCCTTGGCTAGTCGGGTGATTTGGCGGCTTTGGTATAACCGCGTATCGAGTAGCTGCACGGCACAAACCAGTGATAGCCCTAGCCCGAAACCAACAAAAATACCGAGGCTGAAGTTGAGCCACCATGGCCAATTGAGTGGTTGGCTAGGGACGCTAGGGCGGGCAATGATCTGGAGTTTGTCCGGCTCTTCAAAGCGGCCCAACTGGCCGGTCACTTTGGCCATCTCGTAACGTTCGAGAAGCTGGTTGTAGATTTTGGCTTTGACGTCATAGTTGCGCTGCAGCACTGTTAGTTCTTTTTCCAGTTGGGCAAATTCGGCCCGCTTTTCCTCTAGTTGCAAGGCCTGTGCCTCGAGCAACCGCAATTCGCCCTGTAACGACTGGATTTGGTTCTCGGCCTGCTGCAGTTGTTCAAACTGACTGATCAGGATCGGTTGGTTGGGGTTATCCAATTGCTGGGTGTTACTGGCGATACGTTGCCATAACTGGCTAACCTGCTGCGGGTTGAGCGACTGCTGCTGGTCAACCAGCCGGGATCGTTCTTGCTTGAGGCGGTCGAGTTGGCGCAGTACTGCTTTGACGGAAGAATGGCGATCGGTATAGCTGGCCCGAAGGATCGCAAGTTCTGCTTCTGCCTTGACGATTTCGGCTTCCAGCATGCCGACGACGGGGTTGGTACTGGCGAGGCGGTCATAGAAG
>NZ_JACSOF010000060.1:0-36293 GCF_014349205.1 Photobacterium sp. BZF1 | reverse complement strand
GGCTTGGCGGGGGTAAGTCCTATGCGTTGAGGATCTGGATCGACCGCCAGAAGCTGGCAGCGAGGGGCTTGACGGTGACAGATATCGAAGATGCCCTGCGCGACGACAATATCGAGTTGCCTGCCGGATCGGTGGAATCCGAAAGCCGTCAGTTTACGGTGCGAACCCAGCGTAGCTTTATTTCCCCGGAGGACTTTGTACGTCTGGTGGTCGGTACGGGAGATGATGGTTATTTGATCCGGCTTGGGGATGTGGCTGAAGTCGAACTGGCCGCAGAAGAAGAGCGGATCACCTTTAGGGGCAATACCCAGGATATGATTGGCCTTGGGATCACCCGCCAGTCGAAGGCCAATACACTCGAAGTGGCCCGGGCGGCCAATGCCTTGGTCGACCAGCTTAACCCGACTTTACCGCCGGGTATGGAAATCAAGCGCTCCTATGATTCATCGGTATTTATCCAGGCCTCGATTGACGAGGTCTACAAGACCTTGATGATCGCCCTTGGGTTGGTCGTCGTGGTGATTTACCTATTTCTTGGCAGCGTTCGCGCCATGTTAATCCCTGCCTTGACCTTGCCGGTATCATTAATTGGTGCTTTCACGGTGCTTTATGCCCTTGGTTTTACCCTCAACCTGCTGACCTTGCTGGCATTGATCTTGGCTATCGGGATTGTGGTCGATGATGCCATTGTGATGCTGGAGAACATCCACCGCCGGATCAGTACCGGTGAGCCGCCGCTCAAGGCGGCATACCTAGGGGCAAAACAGGTGAGTTTTGCCATCATTGCGACAACGGTGGTGCTGGTTGCGGTTTTCCTGCCTATTGGGTTCCTCGAGGGGGATTTGGGCAAACTGTTCCGGGAGTTCTCGATTGCCATCAGCGCGGCAGTCATCCTTTCCTCGCTGGTGGCGTTGACACTAAGCCCGATGATGGCTTCGAAACTGATGCAGCCCGCTGGGCAGGAACGCGGTCTGGTAAGGTTCATCAGCCGAGCTATGGCGGCCTTGACAGCCAACTATAAATCCATGCTTTCCCGTGCCATCCAACGCCCTGTACGCGTTATTGTGGTGCTGTTGGTGGTGCTGGCAACCTGTGGCTGGCTGCAGTATAAATTGCCGTCTGAATTTGCCCCGCGCGAGGACAGGGGGGCAATGTTTATCATCATCAATGGCCCGCAGGGGGCGAGTTTTGATTTTATCCAACCTTATATGGATGAGGTGGAGCACCGTTTGATGCCCTTGGTGGAATCAGGCGAAATCAAACGGCTATTGATCCGTGCGCCGCGAGGCTGGGGACGTGTTGCCGACTTCTCCAATGGCTTTGCCATTGTGGTGCTTGAAGATTGGGCCAAACGACGTCCTGCTGGCGCCATTATTGGCGATATCCGCAAGCGGCTGGGTGATTTGGCTGGGATCACTGCTTTTCCTGTGATGAGGCAGCCGTTTGGCCGTGGGGTCGGTAAGCCGGTGCAGTTCGTGCTGGGGGGCGGCAGTTATGAAGAGTTGGCCCAGTGGCGGGATATCTTGCTTGATGCTGCTGCCAGCAACGCCAATATCGTCGGGCTGGATCATGACTATAAGGAAACCAAGCCGCAGCTTAGGATCGTGATTGATCGCGACCGGGCTGGCGATCTCGGTGTCTCGTTGAAGTCGATTGGCCAGACGCTTGAGTCTATGCTCGGCTCCCGTCAGGTAACAACTTACACTTGGCGTGGTGAAGAATACGATGTGGTGATTGAAGGCCAGCGCGAGCGGCAGAATACAGCGGCAGACTTGGCCAACCTCTATGTCCGGGCCGAACAGGCCGACGAGTTGGTCCCGCTTTCAAGCCTGATCAGTGTTGATGAATATGCCGGGGCACCGCAACTCAATCGTTATAACCGGGTACGGGCGATCACCCTTGAGGCTAATCTTGCCGAGGGCTATACCTTGGGTGAAGCCCTCGGGTACCTCAATGGTTTGGTTGAGGAGTTGCTACCCACTGACGCTGTGGTTAATTACAAGGGCGCTTCCAAGGACTACCAGGACTCCAGCACCTCGATTGTGTTCATCTTTGCCCTGGCGTTGCTGGTGGTCTTTCTGGTGCTGGCGGCACAGTTTGAGAGTTATATCCACCCATTGATCATCATGTTTACCGTCCCGCTGGCTACCCTTGGGGCTTTGCTCGGGCTCTATTTCACCGACCAGACCCTCAACATTTATTCGCAGATCGGGCTTATCATGCTAATCGGCCTGTCAGCCAAAAACGGCATATTGATTGTCGAGTTCGCTAACCAACTGCGCGATCAGGGAATGGCGTTTGATGAAGCCTTGCTGGAGGCTGCTTCCGAGCGGTTGCGACCAATCCTAATGACAGCCATCACCACCATTGCGGGGGCGGTCCCTCTGATTATGGCGACGGGGGCAGGGGCTGAAAACCGGATTGTGATTGGTATTGTGGTGCTGTGTGGTATCACCGTAGCGACCCTGTTTACCCTGGTGGTGATCCCTGTGATGTACCGCTTGCTGGCCCGCCATACCCAGAGCCCGGAGTTTGTCTCGCGTCAGTTGGCGCAGCAGATGGAGGAAAGCTGAGTAGGAGGCGTGGGAAATAGATTGGAAAGCCTCGAATTCATCAAGAAAAGTGCTGTTTTATACTGAATTTGAGGCTGTTGATACGACAATCCCGCATGATTTCGTTACTATCACAGCAAGACTTATTCTGGTGATATTGATATGAAAATTTCTGTTGATGGCGGCTCGTTCAAAGTCGCGATTGAAACTGAATTCGACGGGCTTACCGATGAGGCCGTTGCAATCTACAGTGAAACCTTAGAGCAGGCAAAAACCAACGACAAGACGATTTTGCGCCTTTTGCAAATCATCCTCGAGCACCGTGACACCGATGAGGCTATCGGCTACGCCGTTTTGGGCCTGCTCGGTTGGTACCACGCCAACATCAACCCGGTTGAAGATCAGGACATCGAGCTAAATTTGCCGAAAATCCTTCCGCATCTGATCAACCCTGCGGGTGATTTGACCGCAACCAGTGCCAGCGAGGGCAGCACTTTCTTGCATTGATGGGATTTGTGGTTTACACCTGTTTTACACAAAAACCAGCGGGCGCACCCTGCTGGTTTTTTTATCGAATTTTATTGCTTAGTAGAACAGGTATAGCAAGTGAGTGAATTAAACGATCTAAAGAAAAGAGATATCAGGGTTGGCTATGATCGGGGCAATTTAGTTGTTGAGGTATTAACCCTTGGTTGGAGAGGCCCTCACACCCCTGTTGAAAAGTGGGTCGTAGCCGAAACCATTCCGTGTTGCATGACGCCAATAACATTCGATATTGATAATCCCCGTATTCCTGTCATAGTCCCACCAAATGGGGAGCCAACTCAGGAAGAGGGAATAATAGGTACTTCGGTTTTTGCAGTTGAAGAGGCCATTGAGCGGGTCTTGAACGGTGGGAAGTATTTTGGCCACTGCAAGCATTGTAATGACTATTTTCAGGCAGGATATATGTTTATGGAAGAGCGATGCTGCCATGGCTGTGCCCATGTGCATCTGGGCATCGTGTTTTAGTTGTTGATAGGCTCTAAAGACCAAAGCCTGGCGGTATTACCGCCAGGCTTTTTGTTAGGGCTAGATTGATTAGTATTCCCAATGCTCGATACTGTGGGCGCCAAAGAATTGGTTTTCAAAGTAATCTTCGCAGGTACCTTCTCGCCAAACATCGGCGGTTGCACAGTGGAGACCGCCACCAAAGGCATACGCATCACGCAGGTCGACAGGAATGACCTCAAAGCCAAGCTTGTCGAACTGTTCCATTTGAGGGTGCTCAGAGGCTTCAACACATACTGTTTTGTGATCAAGGATCAGGGTATTCATTGATAGCCAGGTACTTGAGTAACAAAGTGGTGGTGGGTTATCCCAAGCTGGTGCTACGGCTTCAACAATCTCCCAACCGTTTTTCTCGAAGATATCGCGCTGCCCTTTAAATAGTGGGCGGTGCGGGTTGAGTAACATCAATCCAGGGCGTAATGGGCAGAAAGTCGCATCAATATGGATTGGATGGTTGTCCTCGAAGCTGAGGGTATGCACGCGGTATCCCTGTGGCTCGTATTTGCGTTTAATCCAACGTATCCCTGCTAAGTTTGTTGTCAGCCCGTGCTGGACAAAAATATCTTTGCCCAAACGCATGACATCCGCTGCATCGAAAAGAATATCATGCTCGTTGGTGCTGTATTCCTTACGCAGGGAGCGCGCCATGGTCTCTTCATCGGATAAATATTCATATGCGGCAACGTAGTCCATCCGGAAACTTTCATCGGCTAGGCGGGGGCGTGGAGCCTGTTCGATAATACAGTTAGGGTCTGACTCGAAGTATTCACGCAACAGGTCAACATAGGCTAAATATTCGAAGTAGCGGCTCCGGAAGCTCATCGGTGCCATCAAAATGCTTTTGCCCATGGTGAGCAAGCAATCTCGTGGTGGCATACAACCGAATCCGGAGCTGATAGTGAAGTCCGGCGTGGTAATGCGTTGATGCCAATCAACTGCTCCCGGGCGGTCAACAATGATCCCGCGATCTTCCAGGGTTTTGGCAAAGCCATTGAGGCACTCATTGGCACGGTCGATGGTTTCCTGGGTTCGGCGCCCTGCTTTACTGCCACGCATCGGGGAGTCTGCTGGGATTTTTTCATTACTAGCCGGGCAGGCTTCAGGGATATGTTGGTTATCGGCGATACCGACAATGACATGGCGGAGTGGGTCAAAATCATTATGGGACTCTACATGCAAGCCTTCTCGGACATAGGGTACGCCTGATTCTTTCCTCTCTAGGGGCTGAGATGCATTTGGGTATAGATCATTGGAAACACTCATGACAAACACTCCACAAAATAAACTGATTAATGATGTTGGTTGAATAACACTGTGTTGCTATCCATGAGCTCTATTTTGCGAAAATAAAGGTTTTCTAATAGCCAATAAATGCCGAAAACTGGTGTTTTTCTGCCGGTTTAATTTTAGGTAAATAGCGATGAAACTTCTTTCATTAAATAAGAATAATTATCCGCAATTAATAAATCAATTGGATTTGAGTGCTGGGTTTTAATTGTTTATATGTCGAATTAACTATATTTTCGCTATTGGCTGGGGGTATATCACGCTTTGGTGTTCATGGGCTGGAGATTTATGAAAACGGTGGTAAACATAGCTACTACTGTCAAGGGAGGTGAAGGCCATGTGTCCACGGGTTATTGCCAATACTCCGAAGTTTCTGATGTTTGACCTGCAGAAAGTCAATGAAACTGAGCATATGATATTCGGCGCCGACTATATTTTGGTTGCGCCACGTACCGCTGGGTGTACCTTGCACCTTGCATCGACTCAGTACAAGCTGAAGGTTGGCCAGTTAGTGTTATTGGCCCCCTTCAACCCTTTCCGCCTATCTTTGTTCTCGTCCGGCGGGCAGGGAAGAGCAGATTGTGACGTGTTGCATTTTAGGTTAAATGCATTGGGCCAGACTTTTGTTGATAGTGTCCAGTTCAAACCCATTAAACAGATGCTGGATGATTCCCGCAGTGGACTATTGTTTGAGGACCGGCAAAATGAAGCTATTCGGCAATATATCGAGCCGATGCAAAATACGTTCGACTTTATTCAAGTGCTGAACTTACTTGGGCTACTGAACCATTTAGCTGTTAAGCAACCTATCCAACGCTTAATTAACAATTGCGTTGAAATATCCAATTCTAAGCGGGCTGAAGATAGGGTGCAGTTGGCCCTTAAATATATTGACCAGCATTTAGGGGACCCTATATCGGTTGCCAAGGTGGCCGATCAACTCCACATGGCAGACAGCACATTCTCCCGTTTCTTCCATGCCAATATGGGTATCACCTTCCGCCAATATTTAATTGAGCAGCGGGTGAGGCAGGCTGCCCGATATTTGGTGACAACGGATTGGAGTATTTCCCATATTGGTACGGAAGTTGGGTTTTCATCATTATCTAACTTTAACGCCAAATTTAAAGGGTTGCTTAAGGCGACCCCGCGAGAATACCGAGCCAAACATATTGATATGAGAAAAGGGATTGATACTTCACGCTCTGTGGAAGGCCAAGTGACCAAACAGTTTTTCGATAATGTTTGCTGATTGGAGAGGAAAACGGGAAAACGCAAAAACCTAATGATGCGTTTTCCCTCTCAGTATCTGCCTACCTTGGCCGGAGAATGTGCGCAGGGTGTTGGCGCTGAGAAACGAGTGATACAAACCAGTAGCTACCGCAGGCCAGGAATGAGGCATATAGCGGAGCTTCTACCCACCCTAGGTTGAATTTCCAAAACAGAAGGCAGCCAGAGAAGAAGCCGACCAATATTGAGGTGAGTGCGGCGTATATATTGGTTTTTACCACCTGTGCCAGCAGTGTGGGAGCGACTAATGCCGCCATCAAGGTGCCGGAGCCCAGGATAGCCAGCATTGATAACATAAAGGGTGGTGCCACCAGCATCAGCAGGAATCCGGTCAAGCCCAACAGAATAACCGCTAGCCGGTTAAGCCTCAGAAGTTGGCGGTGGTTGAGGGTACATTTGGGCCAAACGGCCTGCCTTAGATCGTGGGAGACGGCACTGGCGATGGCATGCAGCACCGAGTTGGCGGTGGACTTCATTGCAAACAGGATAAATAAGGTAACAATCGCTGACACCGCTGGGGATAGAAATAGCATCAGGAATGTCGGCATGGCCTCATCCGGGGTGGCCAAGTGGGGGACCTTGATTTTGACATACAGTCCTGCGAGGGGGACGAGGCTAAGTAAGCAGGCTATAGGGGTCATATAAGCGGCGACATGGTGAAGCTTGGTCGTCTTGGCTAGGGCCATAAACCTAATAGACATATAGGGTAGAGTAGCGCTGTAGATGAATGCATAAGGCAAGACCAAAAACACATGCCAAACGGAAGTGCCGTAGGGGCCAGAATCCGTTGGGGCAAGCAAGCTCGGATCAATAGCATTGAGCCCTTCAAGCAACTGGCTGGGTGACAAGTCTGCAAATATGGTGACCACAATAATCAAAGCCGAGACACACATGCCGATAACCATAAAACAATCGGTAAAGGCAACGGCTGCCAGGCCACCAATCGAGGTATACAGAATAATAATTGCCACCATTAGCAATGAGGCTGATGTTACATCAATTCCCAACCATTGACCGGCAAGAAGCCCCAGGGCTTTGATTTGCCCGACGAGGAAAACCAATAGCAGTAACACTGTGATGATTGCGGTAATGGCTTGGGTGAGCCGCTTGATTGATTCAGGGCCATCATGGCTGCAGGCAATGTACTCTGGGATGGTCAGGCTCCCAATTTTGCTCGCACGCCGATGTAAGAAACGAGCACAGAACAACACGGCAAAAACCATTGCCGGAGCGAAGAAAAAATTACCCAGCAGCTCAACGGCACCGTATTTATAGGCCACGCCCGGTGAGCCCATAAATCCCCAGCCTGAAAAGCCGGTAGCGACGATGGTCGCCGCCCCGACGAAAGGGCCTAGGGTGTTAGCGGCCAGTAAGAAGCCGCCTTCACCATTACCTTTTCGGACAATTTTATCGCTGTAGAGTGCGAGCCCGGCCATCACAATGACGGTGATTAGCAAAAGACTCCAATTTAGCCAGGCATCCATGTTCGCCTCCTAGTGTTCAAATTGCGCGTGTTTGGGAAGCTGTTGTTTTTTCCTCATGCCGATGACCACTTCTCCCATCCCGCCACCAATGACGAGCAGTCCCCCGATGGCTTGGAGCAGCGTGAGCGACTCACTGAACAGCAAGATCCCGATACCGGCACCTACGACGGTTTCTAGATAGGAGACACATGCCAACTCCGCTGCTTTTAGGTGTTTTGCAGCAATTGTGAGTAAGGAAAGGGCACCAAAGCCGATGAAGAAGCCCATTGCAATCAACCAAACCCAAGAGGAGGTATCCATCTCTGCTAGCGAAGGCGGGCTGATGAAGAAGTAGACACCGATTGCCACGGCTCCAAACAGGAAGTTGAAGAACGAACGCACATCTGAGCTGACATCAGCGCGGTAGCGGCTCAGGAATAAATACAGGCCGTACCCGACACCTGATGCAAGCCCGAGCATGTCGCCGATAAAGGTCTCCCTTGAGAAAGATAGGGTGATTATCAAGCCGGATTGGCTGTCATAACTGATGATGCCGATAACAAAAAGGCAGCCGATGAAAACGGCAGTAAGAAGCATCGCAGTCAGCCGTGATATTTTCTCTTTGAGGAAGATTGCTGCGAGAATGGTTGAAAACACCGGGCCGGAGTAAATTAGAAATACCGCATTGGCCAAGGTGGTGTATTGCGTTGCCGATACATAGGCTGCAAGGCAGAGGCCAAGGCATGCGCCACTGGCAATAACACTCGGGGTTAACTTGGTCGAGGAAAGTAATGGTACTTTCCGTTTGTACAACAAAATAGCCAAAATACAGATAGCACCGACTGTCATTCGGGTAAATGCAATGACGTCTCCGGAGGTGTTTATATTACGGGCAAATAAGCCAACAAACCCCATCAGCGTCGCCGAGACGATCATGGTGCTATATCCTAGCGTCTTCGTATTCATGTTCACTCCTTGGAGCTATGCTGGTGGTGGGATGGCGCTAAGTTGCCTCCCCCTGTCCATTCCAGGTAGCCAAAAATTATTGTGACAATGATACAAAGCGTCACCATCGCAATAATGAAGGCATCAATGGACCAGTACCCCGTTAGCATGCTCTTTCCCCTTATCTTGAAATGGATGTACTCGATATATCGCCGGCAGATATATACAGATCACTCAATATATTGCCGCCAGGCAGGTAATAAACTAGTTAAAAGCTGCTGCAAAACTGCTGATTGCTGCCCTTGGCGGATTGGTGTGATGTCGGTTGAACAATGCGGGAAAAGCAAAAAGCCTGACGGCAGTGCCGTCAGGCTTTTTGAGGTTCAAATGTTGAGGCTTGAAGTGTGCTTTAAACCACTTGGGTAGTATTGGCCACGACCTTGTTGTTTGGCTCGACTTCGTTGCTTAGCGCTTTCTTGTCCAAGCGACCGCTCAGGCGGGTTAGCAGCAAGGCAACAATCACAATTGCAGCGCCGGCCCAAGGGGTATGCATCAGTCCAGCTTCAGCGACGATGTGGCCGCCACCCCATGAACCTAGGGCAATACCGATGTTGAAGGCCGCGATGTTTAGGCCAGAAGCGACATCGACTGCATCCGGGCTGACTTTCTCAGCCAGTTTTACCACGTAGACCTGCAAACCCGGTACGTTACCGAAGGCGAAGGCACCCCATACCAAGATGGTCGCAACAGCAGCAATCGGGTTGTAAGCGGTCACATTGAACACCAACAGAGTTACCGCTAGGCCGATGAAAATAATGGTCAGGGCTTTGATTGGGCCCATCTTGTCAGCCATCTTACCGCCCCAGATGTTACCGATAGCCACGGATACACCGTATACCAGCATGATCAGGCCAATCGCACCGGAGTTGAAACCAGACACATCTTCCAAGATAGGTGCCAGATAGGTAAAGGCTGTGAAGGTACCGCCGTAACCTAGCGCAGTGATGGCATATACCAGCAGCAGGCGAGGCTGGGTCAACACTTTAAGCTGTGACGATAGCTTGGCCGCTGGCGGCTGCTTGAGGTTACCTGGGACCAAAAATGCACTACCAATCAGGGCAATCAAGCCAAGCAGAGCAACAATCAAGAAGGTTGCCTGCCAACCAAAGGTTTGGCCGATATAGGTACCCAGCGGTACACCGGTTACCAGGGCCACAGTTAGGCCGGTAAACATGATGGCAATGGCACTGGCGGCTTTCTCTTTCGATACCAGCCCGGTTGCGATAGTCGAGCCAATGGAGAAGAACACCCCGTGGGCCAGACCGGTCAGGATACGTGCCAATACCAGGGTGTTATAACCCGGGGCCTGCCATGCCAGCAGGTTACCGGCAACAAATAGGCTCATGACTGATAGCAGGACAACCTTGCGGTTCCATTTACCGGTTAAGGCGGTCAAAACCGGGGCGCCTACGGCAACACCCAGGGCATACAAACTGACTAGCAGGCCGGCAGAAGGTAGTGAAACATTAAGGTCGGCTGCCATGGTTGGGATCAAGCCCACGATGACGAATTCTGTGGTTCCGATAGCAAAGGCGCTTAGCGTCAATGCCAATAGTGCTAAAGGCATAGTCTTTCTCTCTATTGATGTAATCAAACCGCCGCTACAACCCTGCTTTTAGGTCTCAAGCTTTAAGGTCTCAAGGTGTTAAGCTTTATCGCTAACCCTTCGCGGCACTCTCTCTGTTGGCAGGCATTATTCAAAAAAATGCTATTGCTAAAAACAGCACCTTTTACAAATGATTTTTGCTATAAATGAAAAAATGCAAAGGTGATAAAAGACGTTGAAAGGAAAGGTGCCATGCTAACGCGCTCTGATGATTTGGAAATTTTACTGACCGTGGTCGATAGCGGCGGCTTCTCTGCCGCTGCTGAGGCATTGGATATCCAGGTTGCACGGGTCTCAAGGGCCGTCAGTAAGGTCGAGAAACAGCTCGGTGTGTCTATTCTCAACCGCACAACCCGCAGGGTAGAGTTGACCGATGAAGGACGGCAGTTCATCGAGGCGGTGAGAACGGGCCTGCAGCATATCCAACAGGCCGAGGAAGACATCATGCAGCGAGGTGAGTTACCAAAGGGGAGGCTGAGGGTAGATGCAGCCAGCCCGTTTGTATTCCACCAGCTGGTCCCGTTGATCCAGCCATTCAAAGCCGCTTATCCCGAGATAGAGCTTGAGCTGACATCCAATGAAGGTTTCGTTGATTTGTTGGAAAAGCGTACCGATGTGGCGATCCGTATCGGCAAGCTAGATGATTCCACCTTGCATGCCCGGCCACTTGGCAGGAGTCCGCTGTATATTGTCGCTGCGCCGGAATACCTTGCCAAGCGTGGCCTCCCCAAGCAGGTCAACGAGTTGCACCAGCACGATTTGATTGGTTTTGCCGGTGCTAAAATTCTCAATCGCTGGCCGCTCAAAGGATTGGAGTCCATCACCCCTTCGATGATCTCAAGCAACGGCGAGACAGTCCGCCAGCTGGTACTGGCCGGTAATGGCATCTCGTGCCTGTCGGGCTTTATGGTCAACAAGGATTTGGAGGAGGGGCGTCTGGTCTCTTTGCTGGAAACAGAAAAACTGGTCAATACCGGCCGCGAGCAGGTCAATGCCGTATTCTATAAATCGTCCTCGGTTGCTAGGCGGATCTCGGCCTTTATAGATTTTATCCAGCCGCAATTGACGCTATAGGTGCGTGGTTTGCTGTGAATATCAAAAAGCCAGCACTGGAGTCTGGCTTGATAGGTAATGGCAATAGAGCTATCGCCTAGAACGGATAGTGCTTGAACACATCCTCAATCATTTGCTTGAGGGGGGCGCCATTTTCACCTTCATCCGGGCCGTTGACGCGGGCATAGGTGCGAAGTCCCGAGATCTGGACCTGAATGTGGCGGGCCAGTTGGTGCGGGTCTTTCTCTTTGTCAACCTCACCCATCTCTTGGGCTTCGACGATCAGCTTTTCGAACTCACTCTCCATTTTGCGGAAAGAGCGTTTGGCTTCTTGCAGCAGTTCTTCATGCTCGCCGGTGAGCTCGGCCACCGTCTTGGCCAGCATACACATACCACTCGGTGCTCCCTGCTGGGTGTTGATCACCAACTGCTCCATGAACAGTTTCAGAGCAGCCACGGGTGAGGCACTATTTGCCCGGCAAGCGGCCAATCTCGCCACCCCTTGTTCGGTGTAATGTTGCAGGGCTTCTTTGAATAGCCCCTCTTTGCTGCCGAAGGCGGCGTAAATGCTGCCGGGACGCATATCTATGACGTCTTGTAGGTTACGCATAGATGTAGCGTGAAACCCTTTTTCCCAATACAGGCTCGTGGCTTTGTCGATGACTTGCTGACGGTCAAATTTTGCATGGTTTGCCATGATGAGTTTCCAGCCTAATAAGTGAACGATAGTTCAATTTTAAGCTGAACATGGACTCAAGTCTAATCTATGTTTATTCCCGAGCCCCGAGCCCCGAGCCCCGAGCCTATTCCCTTACAACACCTGCTCACTGGCCACCAACTCAACTCGGGTCGAGACCGCATGGAGAGCAATATTGTGGATCATCTCATCGACCGTGGTGCAGCAATCCATCAGCATTGACACTTTGTACTTCTCTGCCGCTTTGGAGATAGCGGTGTGGGTCACGCAGTTCTGGGTCATCATGCCGCAGACCAGCAACTCATCGACACCCTGGCGGCTCAGTACTTGCTCAAGGTTGGTCTGCTCGAAGCTATCGGCAAAATGCTTGATCACCACTTCAGCTTGTGGGGCTGCTGCCATGATCTCTGGATGGATCTCAGCACCTTGGGTGTCTTGATTGAAAAATGGCGCGAGGCCCATCGCCGGATCAGCAAGGTGCTGGATATGGATCACCGGAATGTTTTGCTGGTTGGCTTTTGCAATGGCCGTTTTGATGTTGGCGAGGGTTTGCTCGGTATTCCACAGCGGAAATTTACCACCTGGGAAATAGTCATTTTGTAGGTCGATTACAAGTAGTGCTTTCTTAGACATTAGCGGACTCCTGTTACGTGTGTGAGGTTTAAACCAAGGGGTTAAACAATGAATATGGAGCCAGTATAGGGATTGATCTGCGTGTTTCTTAGTGTCTAAAATGACATAAATAAGGTTAAAACTGACAAAAGCCTTTTCTACTAAAGAGCCTTTCCCGATGAATTCTGATGTTATTTCTATCGCCATTGTCCAGTACCCCAACAGCCTGCGCTCGGCGGTATATGGCCTGGAGGAGCTATTTGCCATGGCGAACCATGCCAGTAAAGAGCAGGGGGTAGATGTAACCTTCAAGGCAGAGGTTATTCCCTTTGATATACACAGCTTGCATGATAAGGCACATCCAGATAACAAGGCTGCAGGCTATGCGGTTGTGATATTGCCGCCGAGCCAGCTTGGCGATGATTACCTCATGCCTCCACAAGCGTTAATTGGATGGCTGGGTAAGCAGCACCAACAGGGCAGTATTTTGGCATCGGCCTGCGCCGGGGCATTTATCTTGGCCCGGACAGGACTGCTGGCAGGTAAGCAGGTAACAACCCATTGGGGGCTGGCGCAGGCATTGCTCCAGCAGTTTCCGGAGTTACAAATGGCGACGGATAAGATCCTTATCAACCAGGGCGATGTGATCACCGCCGGAGGGATGATGTCATGGCTGGATCTGGGGCTGGAGGTTGTCTCGCAACTGGGTTCGCCAGCACTGATGCGGTTGGTGGGCAAAATGCTGGTGGTCGATACCGGCGCCCGCGAGCAACGCTACTACCAGCAGTTCAGCCCTAGCTACCAGCATGGCGACATGGCTATTGTCGCACTGCAACACGAGCTAAATAAACGTTACAGCCAGACCCAGAGTATTGCCGGCCTGGCGCGCAGGGCCAACCTGACCGAACGTACCTTGTTGCGCCGTTTTGTCAAAGCGACCGGTTTCAAACCTACCCAGTACCTCCAGCGCCTGCGGGTACAGAAGGCCTGCGAGCTGCTGGAAACAACCGCTGAACCTTTCGAATCCATTGCCCGCCAGATCGGTTATGAAGATGTTAGTGCATGCCGCAAGGTATTTATCAAGGTGATGGGGCTGAGCCCTGGCGAATTCAGGAAGCGCTTCGTGGCCAATCGCACAGCTTAAATAGGCCGTTTTGATTATTTCATTTTCTACAAAAGTTATTTGTCATTCTTGCTATCAATGAAAAACTGATGACTTGCTAGACTGCCCCCATCCTAATTGAGAGGGCAGCAGTTATGACCAAGTCACTATTCCAGCCGATGACACTCGGCCGCCTTACCCTGAAAAATCGCATTGTCATGCCTCCGATGACACGCTCACGTGCCAGCCAACCGGGCGATGTGGCCAATGATTTGATGGCAACTTACTACGCCCAGCGCGCCAGTGCCGGCTTGATTGTTTCCGAAGGGACCCAGATTTCATCAATGGCCAAAGGCTATGCCTGGACACCGGGTATCTATACCCCGGAGCATATCGCTGGCTGGAAAAAAGTTACCGATGCGGTCCATGCCGAAGGTGGCGCTATCTTCGCCCAGCTATGGCATGTCGGCCGTGTGACCCACCCTGACAACATCGGTGGCGAGCAACCTATTTCTTCATCGGCGATCAAGGCAGAAAACGTCAAGGTATTTATCGACAACGGTACCGATGCACCAGGTTTTGTCGATGTGGTTGAGCCGCGCGAGATGACTGTTGAAGAGATCAAGAACGTTGTTGAGCAGTACCGCCAAGCTGCCCTTAATGCAGTAGAAGCCGGCTTCGATGGTATCGAGCTGCATGCCGCCAACGGTTACCTGATTAACCAATTTATCGACTCAGAAGCCAATAACCGCACCGATGCCTATGGTGGCAGTCTGGAAAATCGCCTGCGCTTTTTGGATGAAGTGGTTGCTGCCATGGTTGAAGCCATTGGAGCTGACCGTGTGGGTGTTCGCCTTGCGCCTTTGACGACGCTTAACGGCACCGTTGATGCCAACCCGCAAGAAACCTATACCGCTGCTGCAGCGCTGCTTAACAAGCACAATATTGTGTACCTGCACATTGCCGAAGTGGACTGGGATGACGCGCCAGATACGCCAAAATCATTCAAGCAGGCGCTGCGTGAAGCCTATCAAGGCGTATTGATTTACGCTGGCCGCTACGATGGTGACAAAGCTGGGCAAGCCATTGGCGAAGGTTTGGCAGACATGATTGGCTTTGGCCGTCCGTTTGTGGCCAACCCGGATCTGCCAGCTCGGATTGAAAACGGTTACCCACTGGCCGCGCATGATCCAGAAACCCTGTTTGGCGGGGCTGAAAAAGGTTTGATCGATTACCCAACTTACCAGGCTGAAACCAGCCAAGAGTGTGTTTAAGTTTTAGCTGGAGAGAAACAATGCTATTTGAATCATTTAATTACGGTCAGCAGTCATTCGAAAACCGTATTGCTATGGCGCCAATGACCCGTTCGCGTACCTCGCAGCCGGGTGATGTGCCAAACGACATGATGGCGACCTATTACAAGCAGCGTGCCAATGCCGGTTTGATCATCACTGAAGGCGCGCCAATCTCTGCGGTTGGCCGTGGTTATTCGATGACGCCGGGTATCTATACCCAAGCCCACATCGACGGTTGGAAAAAAGTCACTGAGGCTGTACACAGCGCAGGCAGTAAAGTCTTTATCCAGCTTTGGCACGTAGGCCGCCGCAGCCATGAAACTATCGCCGGTGAGCAACCGGTATCGGCATCGGCGGTAAAAGATCCCGATCAGGTGTTTGGCCCATTGCCTGAAGGCGGTTTTGGTATGGTGGAAACCGGTATGCCACGCGCTTTGAGCGAGCAGGATATCCAAGACACTATTGCTGATTTTGTCCAAGCGGCTAAAAATGCGATGGAAGCGGGCTTTGATGGTGTTGAGATCCACGCTGCCCACGGGTACCTGATTGACCAGTTCATGCGAATGGCAAGCAACCAGCGTACAGACCAGTATGGTGGTTGCCAGGAAAACCGCATGCGTTTCATGCTAGAAACCGTTGAAGCGGTTGCCAAAGAAATCGGCAGTGACAAAGTGGCTATCCGTGTGTCACCGCACGTGATTGAAGGTTATGCCGAAGAAGATCCTGAGATTATTCAGCTGACGCTTAAAGCATTGGCAAAACTGGCACCGATGAATCTGGCTTATGTCCACTTCTCGGAAAATATTTCGCGCTACGTCGAAGCGCCGGAATCTTTCCGCCAGCAAGTGCGGGAAGTGTACCCGAACCCAATTATGGTAGCGGGCAAGCTGACCAAGGAAACGGCCCAGCAACTGCTTGATAAGCAATATGCTGACTTGGTGGCCTTCGGTACACCATATGTGACCAACCCGGATCTGGTACAGCGCTTCAAAAATGACTGGCCGCTTACCGAGTTCGATGCCGATGCCCGTCTGACCCTTTATGGAGGCAATGACAAGGGTTACATCGACTACCCGGAGTACCAGCAAGCTCAAATCAAAACGCAGGCCCAGCCAGCCTAGCTTGTAAATCAGCACATTAATTGTACGTGACATTAACGGAACGGCCCCAATCATTGATCGCCAATGGTTGGGGCCTTTTTTGTTTTGTTGCCTAATTAGCTGATGGTCATTTTCAGCACATGTTCTTCGCCCGGCTGTAAACAAACGGGTTGCTGGAATACTGCCGGTTCAACGCAGAACATTTTGAGGTAGTCATCGTCTGCCAAATCTGCCATTACTGCAGCTCCCTCCCGCCAAGGCGACCAGGCCACCAAGCTGTCATGGCCGGTTGCTGCTATCTGCGTTGTACCTTGTGGCAATGAAAGGACACAGTTTGTTTCTGGGGCGATGTAAACATGATCCAGCGCCTTGGCAAAGGCCAGTGTGCCATTTCCATTGCAGGGAGTTCCGTTATCCACACTGTCGAGATATGGCCGGCCTAGGCCAGTCAGTTCGCTTTGGCGGATATCGTCAGTGGCAAAGTAGCTATGGAAAGCACCGGTGTACGACCAAGGTTTGGTGCCGGTGTTTTTGCTGGTCAGCGCCAATGTCAGGGATTCGCCGATTATGATGTCTAGCTGCAGCTCAAAGTGGTGTGGCCAAAGTGATAACGTATGCTCGTTGGCGCTGAGTGACAACCGCAGCCGGGCCTCCTGCTCATCGCTTTCGCTGTGATCCAGATCCCATAGCGATTGGCGGGCAAACCCGTGGGCGGGTTGCGAAAGTGGGTCGGGGCCTGGCTTGTGGTTGCCAAACCATGGCCAGCATAGTGGGATACCACCGCGTATAGCTGTGCGGTGGTTGAATATGGCCCTTTCACCCAGCCATAACCTTTGATGGGAGTGGGTCGGTTGGAAGCGCAGCACCTGGCCACCAAACAGTGAGATATCGGCAGTTGCTTTGGGATGGCGGACATGGATAACAGGCACATCCTGGATGCTACCAAGGTGGATGTTTCCAAGGTGGCTACTTCCAAGGCGAATGGTGTTCATGGAATAGGACTCTCTTGATTGGATTTGATCGAAAACAGTGGAACGATGATCAAGGCTGTCTTGGGATCAATACTTGATCATCGTTCCGGAAATCGTGCTCTAGCGATTGTCTTTGGGATCAGCGCTGCCACAGGACTGGCGGATCATCAGCTTCGGCGGGATGATGATCCGCTTTTGGGGTTCGGTATTGCCGCGGATACGTTCTAGCAGCGCTTCACCGGCACGACGGCCGATCTCCCTCGCCGAGACAGAAATAGTGGTCAGGGCCGGATAGGTATCGGCAGCTTCCGGGACATCGTCAAAACCGGTAATGGCAATATCCTTGCCTGGTTCGAGTTGATGCTGGCGCAAGGTACGGATTGCCCCGAAGGCGACAATATCGTGGTAGCACACCACCGCAGTAACTTCCGGATGATGCTTGAGCAGGGTTGCCATTGCCGCAGCGCCGCCATTGCGGGTTGCCGGGCAGGTGGCCATCCAGCCCAGTTGTGGGGTGATGTTATGCTCGATCAGCTTGCTCATGTAGCCGCCCATCCGGCTGGCCCGGTTTTTCGACGCTTTGTCACCGCCGATAAAGGCGATGTGGCGGTGACCGAGATCAAGCAGGTGTTGGGTGACCAGTTGCCCACCGTAAAAGTTATCGGTACCGACATAGTCATAGTCGGTGCCTTCAATATCCCTTACTGCCAGGATCACCGGCAGCTGGCGCCGTTTGAGGGTGGCAAGGAACTGCTGGTCTGTCCCTTTGGCCGGGCATAGCACCAGCCCGCCGGCTTTCTGGCTCAGCAGGGACTCGATAAATTTCTTCTGCCGCGCAACGGCATCTTCGCTGTTGGCTAAAAACAGCATCAGGTCGTTGTCTTCCATCTCCTGGCTGAGTCCGGCTGTCATCTCACTGTAGAACGGGTTGGTAATATCATTGAGCAGCAGGCCGATCTGGTTACTGTGCTGGTTACGCAGGTTGGCGGCGGTTTGGTTGTAGACATAGCCCAGCTCATCAATGGCCTGCAGCACACGCTGGCGGGTCTTGTCGGAAATTCTTCCTTTATCTCTCAGTACCATAGACACGGTAGCGGTGGAAACACCACAGTGCTTGGCAACATCAACAATGGTAGCCATATTGGATTTAAACCTAAGGTTAATCGTTTAATCTAATAATAATGATTGAAAAGCGACCTTTTTGTGACATAAATCACGCCAAAACACCAAGGTTAATCGTTTAAACCATAACTGAGTGGTTAAACACATTAACCAAATTGCTGGATAGTGGTTAATCGATATATCTTCACCTCAACGAATTGATGAGGTGCAATCATGAGCTACTTGAACAACCAAAAAGCAAACTACGACAAATTCCCCCATATCGATGTGGCAGGTTTTGCCGGCCAGAGCTGGCAGGGCTGGGATAACCTGTTTGATGCGGTCGACAGCAAGATCCACGCTTTGGGCCAAGACAAAACCGTACTGGTTGTCGACTGTTACCCTGGCGTTAACCTAAACGATTTGGAACAGGCTCTGACAGCGGCATTCCCCCAGGCCTTGCTGTTGTGCTCTGAGCAGGCTAAATACCCGGAAGAGAAAATCTTCGCCATGATCGAGCGCCATATCACCGATGACAGGGTGTTCGGTGTGATTGCCCCTCACAAACTGGTTGAGTTCTTCGATGATGAGCAGGTTTATGCCCTCAAGCGCAATGTCCATGAGAGCCAATCGAAGCTGGTGGTGGTTTATGGCCCGGGTGCCTCGTTGATCCACGATGGCGATGTCCATGTCTATGCCGATCTGGCCCGTTGGGAAATCCAGCAGCGCTACCGCCGTGGTGAAATTGGCAACTGGGGTGTCGAGAACAATGACGAAGATGTCCTGCGCCGATACAAGCGTGCATTCTTCATCGAGTGGCGTGTCTTCGACCGCTACAAGACGCCGCTGCTCAAACGTACTGATTTCCTGCTTGATACCAATGTAGCCGATACCCCTAAGCTGATCAGTGGTGATGCGTTCCGCGCCGGCCTGGAGCAGGCCACAAACCAACCTTTCCGTCTTGTGCCGTTCTTTGACCCGGGCGTATGGGGTGGCCAGTGGATGAAGGAAGTGTGCGACCTTGATCCGGACAAGCCTAATTACGCATGGTGTTTTGACTGTGTGCCGGAAGAGAACAGCCTTTACTTGATGGTGGATGGTATCCGCGTCGAAATCCCATCACAGGATTTGGTGATGCTGCAGCCCCGTGCCCTGCTGGGTGAGGAGGTTCATGCCCGTTTCGGTGCCGAGTTCCCGATCCGCTTTGACTTCCTCGATACCATGCAGGGACAGAATCTCAGCTTGCAGGTCCACCCGCTGACCGAATACATCCAGCAGGAATTTGGCATGCACTACACCCAGGACGAGAGCTACTACATGCTTGATGCCGGTGATGATGCAACGGTTTACCTTGGTGTGAAGAACGATGTCGACCCGGATGCGATGATGGCCGATCTCCAGGCTGCGCAGCGCGGTGAAAAATCGTTTGATGACGAGCGTTTTATCAATAAGTTCCCAGCCAAGAAGCACGACCACTTCTTGATCCCAGCAGGGACAATCCACTGCTCCGGCAGCAATGCGATGGTACTGGAAATCAGTGCAACGCCGTATATCTTTACCTTTAAGCTGTGGGATTGGGATCGCCTGGGAATGGATGGTTTGCCACGCCCGGTTCACCTAGAGCATGGTAAGGAAGTGATCCAGTGGGACCGCGATACCGATTGGACTGAAGAGAACTTGGTCAACCGTGTCGACTTCATTGCCGAGGGCGATGGCTGGCGCGAAGAGCGAACCGGTTTGCATGAGCGAGAGTTCATCGAAACCCGCCGCCACTGGTTCAGTAAGGCTGTGACCCACAATACCGGCGGTAACGTCAATGTCCTCAACCTGATTGAAGGCCGTGAGGCGATTGTCGAGAGCCCGACCGGTGCCTTCGAACCTTATGTGGTGCACTACGCGGAAACCTTCGTCATTCCAGCATCGGTTGACGAGTACGTTATCCGCCCGTACGGCGAAAGCGAAGGCCAGGAAATTGCCACCATCAAGGCTTACGTGCGCAACTAACCCTGAATTTATCTGTTCCTACAGTTAAGTGGCCCTGCTGGCAGGGCCGCTCATTACAACAAAAGAGAGTTTGCCATGATTACATCTCTTATTAATGAGAATTTGATGTGCCTCGATTTGAAGGTCACAAGCAAAGACGACGTGTTTGATACCTTGTCCGAGTTCCTGTTGCGTGAGGGAAAAATCAGCGACAAAGCCCAGTTTGTTGCTGATCTCCAGGCCCGTGAAGCCCAGGGCAGCACAGGGTTTGAAGACGGTATTGCGATCCCCCATGCCAAAAGTAAGGCGGTAGTTGAGCCTGCTGTTGCGATTGGTATCTGCCGCGAAGGCATCGATTACGGCTCGGAAGACGGTTTGCCATCCAAGCTGTTTTTCATGATTGCCTCCCCTGATGGCGGTGCAGACCACCATATCGAGGTGTTGGCCGAGCTATCTAGCAAGCTGATCGAAGACGGGTTTGTCGATGCTTTGCTGGCAGCCAAAACCGCTAAGGAAGCGCTGGTTTTACTGCTTGAAGAGAAACCGGCGGATGTTACGCAAGAGTCAGCCGCTGAAGTTGCCAATAAAGGCTTTTTGATTGGTGTCACTGGTTGCCCTGCCGGGGTTGCCCATACCTACCTTGCCGCTGAATCATTGGAAAAAGCAGCAGCTGAGCTGGGTTATGAAATCAAGGTCGAAACCAATGGTTCGATAGGGGTCAAGAACAGCCCGAGTGCCGAAGAGATTGCCCGTGCCGATGCCATCATCGTGGCCTGTGACAAGCAGGTAGACATGAACCGGTTTGCCGGTAAAAAACTGATCAAGAGCGGTGTCAAAGAGCCGATCAAACGCGGTAAGCAGATGATTGAGAATGCGCTGCAGGCACCGGCTTACCAAGCCCAAGCAGGTGGTGAGAGCGATCAGGCGCCGGCGCAGAAAACCAAGGCGACTTCGGCGCTTTACACCTACCTGATGAACGGCGTGTCCTACATGATCCCGTTCGTGGTAACCGGTGGCTTGCTGATTGCCCTGTCCCTGGCCATTGGCGGTGTGCCAACCGAGCAGGGCATGCAGATCCCCGAAGGCAGTTTCTGGCAGCCGGTATTGGATGTCGGTGTCGTGGCATTTACCCTGATGATCCCAATTCTGGCCGGTTACATTGCCTATGCCGTGGGTGACCGCCCTGCCTTGGCTCCGGGCCTCATTGGCGGCTGGATTGCCAACAACGGTTCGTTCTACGGTTCGGAAGTCGGGACTGGCTTTATCGGTGCCATTATTGCCGGCTTGCTGGTGGGTTATTTCATCCGCTGGGTCACCAGCTTGAATTACCCGAAAGTGATGCAGCCGCTGGTTCCCATTATCATTGCGCCATTATCCGGTACATTCTTCATCGCGGTGATTTTCATTACCCTTATCGGTGCGCCGGTGGCGGGAATGATCGACTCGATGAATGCAATGCTGGTGAACATGAGCGGCGGCAACATCATTATCTTGGGGATGATCCTCGGTGCCATGTCCGGTTTTGATATGGGTGGCCCGGTCAACAAGGTGGCCTTCCTGTTCGGTGTCGGTATGATTGCCAGCGGCCAGACCCAATTTATGGGCGCCTTGGCCTGTGCCTTCCCGGTTCCGCCGTTGGCGATGTGGATGTCTACTGTTATTGGCCGCAAGATGGGGCTGTTTGACCCGACCGAAATCGAAGCGGGTAAAGCCGCTGGGGCAATGGGTTTTGTTGGTATCGGTGAGGGGGCTATCCCGTTTGCCGTCCGTGACCCACTGACTGTTATTCCAGCCAATGTCATTGGTAGTATGGTGGCTTGTGTAATGGCGTTCCTGTTCGGCATTACCAATACCGTTGCCCACGGTGGCCCGATTGTGGCGCTGCTGGGTGCGATGAACAAGCCGGTTATCGCTGTAATGTGTATGATCGTCGGTGCTGTTGTAACTTGCTTGATTACGGTAACCCTGAAGAAATACCGTTTGGTAAAGTCACAAGCGGCTGAGCTTCAGGTAAGTTAATACCTACTATCAAATCAGCCAACACCCTTCATAGTATGCGGGAGCCTAGTGCTCCCGCTTTTACGTTTTAGGCTTTCTCTTGGAAAGTTACTTGGTACTCACCAATGCCGTCGTATTTGATGGTCGTTGGTTTATCAAACTCGACTTCAACAATACCGCAGTATGAGCCGGTGATAATGGCTTCACCTGCCGCGAAATGCATGCCACGGCGGGTCATGTAGTTGATCAGCCAGTACACTGGGTTTTGCGCAAGTGAGTTCGGGTGCTCACCCGCGAACGTTTGTACTTGCTCACCTTGGCTCACGCTGATATCTATCTTGGCTGCTGCGAACGCTTTTTCACGATCGATTTCCGGGCCAATAAACATCCCTTGGTTGACCAGGCAGTCTGCCAGTTTCTCGAAGAACTCGGCGCCGCTGTCGTCGGCAAAGCGTGCCTGCATCAGCTCCAGTGCCATATGACATGGGCCAATTGCATCATTGATTTGTGCTTCGCTGTAACCTTCAGGATTCGCAGGGAGATCCTTGTTCAGGATAAAGGCAATCTCCGGCTCGATACGAACGACATTGTTGTCGGCGAAAAGTGCACAGTTATCCCCAGTTTGAATCGTGTCGGCAAAGATAGGTGCCACTACAAATTTGTCGTCTGAAAGTGGTAGTAGGCACTTCCACCCACCGACCTTGTCACTGTGCTGGTCAATCATTGCTGCATGGATCTTCAGCGCATCATCGACGTTGGCCGGACGCTGCTGCTCGTCAAGGCGTGCCGCTTTGGTGCCGGCTACGCGGCGGTTGAGCAGCTCGGTTGCTGCCAATGCAAAGTTCTTATTGGTCATATTGTATTACCTTTGGGCTTAATCCCTCAATCATATCGGGATTTGCCGGGCTGGGATAGTGAAATCAGCTCGGCGAAGACCAACAAGTGTTTGAAGGCTTTATCCTCCCATCGCCTGGCCGATGCCATCAAGCAGCAGCTTGAACCCGGAAATAAACAAGAACAAGTAACACAGGCGGTAAATCAAATCTTGGCTGACCCGGTGCAGCAGGTAGACACCGATACGGACCCCGATAGGTGCCAGCGGCATTAGCACAGCAGCGGTTATCAAGTTATCAATGCTCATCCCACCCAGATAGGTATATGCACCCAGCTTTAGGAAATTGATAATGGCAAAGAACCAGACGATAGTGCCGATAAGCTTGAGTTTATCCAGCTTCTGCGGAAGTAAGTAAATACTTACCGGCCCGCCGCCGGCATGGATAGCGGTACTGGTAAAGCCGCCCAGCCCACACCAGACACTGGCGCCAAAGCGGCCGCATTGGTGCTCGGTCGCGCTGCGTTTGAAGACATAGAGCATGACAAAGCCCACCGAAATCGCCCCGATTAGGATTTGCAGCCCGTACTCCGGCAGTTGTTTCAGGAACAGGGCCGCAATGACCACTCCGGCAACCCCACCCGGCAGCATCGCTTTGATTTGCTGCCAGTCGACATTACGGCGGTGGTGGCGAAGGGCAAAGATGTCCATCACGATCAAGATCGGCATCAGGATAGAGGCAGCCAAAGAAGGGGAAATTGCAAGTGCCATGAAGGGGACGACAACGTCGCCGACGGCACCGCCCAGACCCCCTTTGCCAATACCGTAGACCAGGATGGCAGGCACGGCAACGAGGTAAAAAATTGGATCATCAATCAACATAGCGAATACTCAGGCAGTGGCCGGCAAAGGCCGGCCACTGTTACGGGGAGGTTAGGCAATACGGACAGTTCGAAGCTCACCCTGACGAAGGGTTGGCGTGACTTCGCCTTGGCTTTGCTCCAGCAGGTTAGTCAGCTCGCGAGGCTGGTAACCATGGACCGTGTTGATTTGGCCGGCCTCGATTGCTTGCTCTTCACAGTTATACATGCGCAGCAGGTAACCGTTGTTATCTTTCGCCTTGGTCAGGGTAGAGAACACCGCATCGGTTGCTTCTACTTCAAGCAGGCTGAAGTTAGCAGGTACTTGCTCACGAAGTGGGTTAGTGGCAAAGAAGCTGATGTTGTATTCACCCGCGCGGCATAGGTTCTGCTCGTGGTAGAACACCGTATCGGTCGCAAACTCAACGTACTGTTGGCGAACAAGATTTGACTTGTAATCTGAGCCCGTCACGATACCTAGGTCAAACGTCAGGCGCTTCTGCAGTTGACTGTCTGGCGTTGCAGTGATCTTGTTCGGTGTACCAGAGGCACGACCTGGGCGACGTGATAGATCCGGCAGACCAAAGTGGCCACATGCACGGAATAGCGTGACGGCTATTTTGTTGAACTTCTCGCCAACGATCTGGTACTCCTTACAGCCCTGGGTAAAGATTGCGGTGTACTTGCCATCTTCTTTCAGCGCCACTGTGTTTAATAGCGGTTCAGTGGTTGTTGGCTCTTCCAACCAGCCATCCTCTTTCCAGGTTTTAAGCTCTGGCGGGTTCACTTCACGGGCGATTTCAGAGAACTGGGTACCGGCGTAAGAGAACTCACTGGCGACCTGAGAATCGACCACCATGCGCAGGCGGTGGTTAAGGGCTTTGTTATCCACTTCAATGTGAACGCCAATAACATCAGAGGTATTGCATAGTGATAGAGACAACTCATACGCAAGCTCGCTGCTTGTGATACGTGCCGCGCGCTCTTCCATATTTGCTGGTACCAACCACTTGCCTTTGGCCGTAAGGGTCTGGGTTGCTGGCGTTTTCTCGATGGTGACCAGTGAGTTGTTGAGGTCTAGATCTAGCTCCCAATCATTCTCCATTGGGCTATGGTCGTAGTTGTCACCGGCATCCGAATCATTGCTAAAGCGAATGGCATCGGTGTACGTTACCCCAGTCTTGCGGTTGGCAATCTTTAGCTCGCCGCCCTTGAGGGTGATTTCGTAATCATCGTTTTCAATCACATTGGCGGTTTCGTTGATGGCCACGGTGACATCAGAACCTGCCTTTGAGTCATCGACTTCGATGGTTTTGTAAGAGAAACCATTCATTTCAAGTGTCATTTCCACTTCGGTGACAAAGTAGTATTTCTCTTCGTCATGCAGGTTTTCATCGCCGCGGATAACGCCGCCGTATGGACGGGTTTTGCCAACGATAGAGTATGGTAGCTCCTGACCATCATTGAGCAGCGCGAAGTGTTTATTCTTGGTGTAAATCTTGAAACGGTCGGTGAGTGTACGCTTCGTCGGTAGGGTATTTGCCACCACCATAGGCGTGCTGTTATCACCGTACTTGGACGATACCGCCAGCTTACGGGCGATGAAGGCTTGTGCGGTCAGCGCCAGATCATAGGCTTCTTTCAGACGAACATAGATACGCTCGTTGGTTTCGTCTGTGTTGGTGCAAACACTGTGGGTCTGGGCGCGGGAAAGCAGGTTCCAAACCTCTTTTAGCAGGCCGCGCTCGTATGGCAGGCCAACTTTGTCCGCCATCGCCATTAGCGGTTGGACGGTGTAGGTCATCAGGCGCTCTACCTTGTCATGAATTTGCTTCACGTCGTAGCGCACCGAGTTGATGGACTTGTGGATACGCGAATATTGCGGGCATAGTAGCTCGCCCTTATACGTCGGCAGTGAGTCGCCGGCTTCTTCGCGTACCTTGGCAAAGAACTCGTCGTAAGTGGTTTCGACAAACTCGTACAGAGCAGACTCTTTGTTGTATTTGTCCAGCAGCTCGTAGAAGTTGGCAAATGCCGGAGTCTGGTCTTCGCCCAGTGGCAGCAGGAAGTTCTTGGTCGGCGCTTTGTGGGCCGCAAGCTCCAGTGAGGTCATGTCGTTGGTGGTGCACTCAGGGCGGATGTTACGTGTCAGCAAGTCACCTTCGAAGTAAGGGTCTACTGCCCAGTGGTAGCCGTCGATCAGCACGTTGGTCATGATCTTGGAGCCGTCGTTGCTTTCCCACCAGAATTCGGTTGGGACATTGTGCTTGTCACCCATGCCGCGGCGGATCGATAGGTTTTCAATATTCAGGCCGTTGAAGATTTTAGGGAAATCCGTCGGGTGGCCAAAGCTGTCTGGCAGGTATGACACGTAAGATGAGCCACCAAGCTGGTCGGCATATTCAATCCCGTAGATCAGGTTGTTGATCATCGATTCGCCTGAAACCGCAAACGTCTCGGCTTGGGTATGCCAAGGACCGATAAACAATTTGCCTTCCTCAACCAGCTTGACGATGCGGCTGCGGTCTTCCGGGCAGACATCGAGGTAATCCTGGATAGCTGCAGTCTGGCCGTCGAACAGGAAATATTTCATCTCGCCGCGTTCCAGCATGGATAGGATTTCACGCACGTTGTAGGTCAGTTGGACCTGTGCCTCACGGTCTGTGAAGTACCATTCATTGTCCCAGTGTGTTTGCATTACAACGTTAGCGATTTTTTTATCAGACATCTTATTTTTCCTCAGTAAAGCGGTGTCCGTCCCTTCCCAGCGGGAAGGGCGGGCTTATATTTGTTTGTTAATTGGGTTATTCGAATGCGAGTGGGTTCGCTACGTTTGATGTTTGGCTTCTGGCTTCGTCGACATAGTCTTCGAGCTGGATCTTGATGTTACTCACCGATGCGCCGTAGATGGCTTGGATATTGTTGCCACCGGCATCGACCACATCCAGTGCGCCGAGCTTCTGCCAGGTCTTCTTGCTCATATCGACCTTCGATTTGTCGTGGACCGACAGGCGCAGGCGGGTCATACAGTTATCAATGGTGTCGATGTTATCGAGGCCGCCAAGGACATGAACCATGGCTTCGACACGTTTGTTGCTCTGGCTGGCCATGCGGGTAACGAAAGAGTCATTGGCTTCTTCGGCTTCGTCTTCTTTCTCGCGGCCTAGGATAGTGACGTCCATCTTGCGGATGATGAAGTTGAAGGTCACTCCGTAGATAAGGAACCAAATCACCCCAGTACCGAACAGAATCACTAGCTCATACCAGCGGCCCAGGATAAAGCCGACTTGTACCAGGTAGTTGGTCAGCAGGTTCGGCAGGCCACGGAAGTACCAGGTCATCATCGCCGGGTCATCGAACATGTGCTTGAAGAAGTCCGGCATCATCGAAATGATTGACTGGAAGGCGACATTCACCCCGTACAGTACCGGTGAGGCGAATACAAACATGAACTCCAGTGGCTCTGAGAAGCCGGTGAAAACCACGGCTAGGGTCGTACTTAGGTAGATAGATTTGATTTTGGCGGTACGGCGCTCTTTCGGGATCGCAAGGTACATACCCAGTGCCGCGCCTGGTAGGGTGAACAAGCCATGGAAGTCTTGATAGAACATCATCTTGTTCATCATCGGGTCGGCCAGGATAGCCTGAGCATCCGAAATGCGACCAAGGTTGAACAGCTGAACAATTTCATCAAGGCGCGCCGGACCAACCTGATGTAGGCCGATGATAGTCATGTCTTTAAGCTCGGAGTAGAACTCGCCACCGATTGGGGTGTATTCCCAGACGGCGTTGGTCACGTGGTGTAGGCCAATCGGACGCAGTGCGGTCTCTAAGAAGGCTTTGGAGAAAGGTGCTGCATAATCACCATTTTGCGCTGCCCAAATACTGAAGGCATCGAGACCATCACCGACAATCGGCCAAACCACCATTAGTACTGCGGCCATGATAAAGGCGTAGATAAAGGTGACGAACACGCAAAAACGTTGGCCGTTAAAGAAATCCAGTGCCATCGGCAGTTTGTCGAAAGTCTTGTATTTCTCCCAGATACGGGCCGAAAGGATACCGACAATGATGGCGCCGACAATACCGATACGGAAGGTTGGCATCCCCAGCACATCCTGGAAGATATTAACGTATTCCGGGTTGGCAATCGGTGATAGCAAGTCCATTGGTGCCTGGATATCAGTAAAGCCTTTGATACTGCCGAAGTACCAGACACTCATCTCACCAATTAGCTTGTGTACCATCAGGAAGAACAGGCCGGCAATGATCACCGGCCCGGCTTGTTTGTTGCCGGTCAGTGACGAGGCGACACAAAGGGCGAAGAAAAAAGGTAGGTTGGCAAGGATCACCCAGCCGCCGACATTGAGGTATTTGCCGACAAAGGCAAAAAGGTCACCGACATAGGGGATCCCGCCCAGCAGCATGGGGCTCATGCCGATGGTTCCGAGCGATATCATGATGGCGGCAAACGGTAGGATGAAGGTCACGGCAAAGAGCATGGCCTTGGCAAACCGCTGTACCGAATCCAGATTTTTCAGGTTCATAGGGCACCGTTTCATTGTTGTATTTGGTAGAGGTTTGATGTTGTTTGGTCGGGAGGGGGGGTACCCATCCCGCCGTTGTTATCTGAGCCCTACCTTAAACCCATACAAAGAAAATGGCCTAACTGGTAAATCCGTTAAACCACTCAAAAACCACAACAATCCCGCGCTATATCTGGGATTGTGTGAGGTTGTTCACGAGAATGCGGGGTTTTTTCTGGGATAAATGGTTTAGCGATAAATCAGGAGTTAACCATGGCTAAACCCACCATCCATGATGTCGCCAAACTCTGTGGTGTCAGTGCGACGACCGTGTCGCTGACCCTGCGGGGCAAGGGACGGATATCAGAGCACACCCGGGAGCGAATTTTTTCTGCCATAGAAGAGCTGGGGTATGTGTACAACCAGTCGGCGGCGAATTTGAGCAGCAAGAAAAGCAACCTGGTCGGGCTGGTACTGCATGACATTACCAACCCGATCTACAACCAACTGACTGCGGGGATCAGCCATAAACTCGACAGCGACGGCTATCTGCTGTTCCTTGCCAACTGTGAGTCCGATGCCGATAAGCAGCAGCGCTTTATTGAGTCGCTGATGAGCCAGAACACCTCGGGATTGGTGGTATGCCCTGCTAAACGGCTGGATATCGACTACCTCCATGCCCTCAAGCGGCGCAATGTCCCTGTAGTGTTTGCGGTGCGATCACCGGATCTCGATGAATATGACTTTGTCGGGATCGATAACTTCAAGGGGGCGCAGATAGCGACCGATTACCTGCTGGGGCTCGGCCACCGCAAGATTGGTTTTGTCGGTAACCTTATCGGATCGAAAACGGCATCACACAGGGTCAGCGGTTATATGGGCCGGTTGATGGAGCAGGGGATTGAGCCTGACTACCAACTGGTACGAAGCTGCGAGAACAACAGTCGGCAGCAAGGGTATTTGGAAACACTGCACCTGCTAAACGAGAGGCCGGATGTGACCGCTCTGGTCTGCTACACCGATACCATTGCCTATGGGGCAATGCGGGCATTGGCGGAAAGAGGATTACGAGTCGGAGAAGACATAGCAGTGATCGGCTTTGATGACTTGCCCGAGTCTGCCGAGACCGTTCCCCCGCTGACTACTGTTTCGGCCTGTGCCAAGGAACTTGGTAGGACCGCTGCGGAAGCCTTGCTATTGAGGATCAATGGCAGTGAAGAGCCCGCCAAGCAGATTATTCTCTCACCTAGACTGACCATCCGGCAGTCATGCGGGGAACATCTACATCAAAGCCAGAAAAGTAACGCTGTGGCGTAACTGGAAAGGGGGAAGGCTGCGAGTATGAACTCTTCTCTTTATTGCCGTTTAATGTCGCTCTAGGATGCACTTACCAATGATTAAGAGGTAAGTATGATGCAAAAAGATGCGGTTATCTTTGATATGGATGGAGTACTTATCGACTCCGAACCTTATTGGCGACAGGCGCAGGTGGACGTATTGGCAGGCTATGGCATGACAGCTACGTTTGACGATTGTATTCGCCTGACTATGGGGCGCCGATTAGATGACATTGCTAAGATTTGGTGTCAGCACTTTAATCTGAATATACCATCGGAAGAACTGCAGCTTAGTATCATGCAAGCCGTTGTTGCACTTATTCGCCAGCATGGAGTGCCTAAGCTAGGGGTTGTATTATTGCTACAAACGCTGCAGGGCGCCGGGGTGAAAATTGCGTTAGCCACCTCATCAAGTATGCCGATAATTGATGCGGTACTTAATAGATTGAATATTAGTCAGTATTTTTCGGTGGTGTGCAGTGCCGACAATGAAGAACATGGCAAGCCCCATCCATCCGTGTACCTGACGGCAGCTCAAAAACTGGATGTTGCTGCTAACCAGTGTGTGGTGATTGAAGATAGCGTGACAGGCATGATTGCTGGCTTGGCGGCGGGTATGACGACGTTTGCTGTACCGGACAATATTGATGATCCTCGTTTTGCTGTGGCGAGCGGTAGATTCTCTTCATTAGAGGAGCTTGAGCAGCACTTGATAAAAACGGGTGAGGTGGAGGGAGTGATGACCTGCTAGCCTGCCAATTGGACCTGACAAACCCCCGAGGCATACCGCGAGCGTGCTAGGGGCTAGCCAATGAACAAAAAAATAAGCCAGCAATTATTGCTGGCTTAAGCCTTGTTGGTTAATCGCTTGTTGGGATTTCGCTTTTCGCTTACCTATTGATTATCAGCATTTTGGCTGGTTTGGAAAGCAGCGAGCTCCTGCCGGTTGGGAGCGCCATCGGAGCCTGGCTTGCTGACTACAATGGCGGCGACCATGTTGCCAAGTTGGGTTGCGCTGCCCAGCGCCAAGCCAGAGGCGAGGGCTGCAATGACCCCTGCGCAATGGCTGTCACCAGCTGCAATCGTATCGGCAACATCGACCTGAAAAGCTGGTATGTAGACTGGGTCTAATTCCGGTTCGCAGACATGCGCCCCATCTTTGTCAAAACGGCAAATCACGGCAAGGTTGTGGTGCTTGGCAAAAGATTGTGCGTTGCTGACAGCGTCATCCGTTGAGGTTTGTACACCTTGCAAAAGGGCCAACTCATCACGGTTGAGCGTCAGTACCGGACGCTTGGCCAATAGCTTTTCGACAAATGTTGGCTCAATATCAGCCAAGCGCGGGCCAAAGTCGACAAACAATGTTTTATCGTCACTTAGGCTCAGCAACCACTGGCGCAATGGCTCGCTCTGCGGACTGACAAGCTCATACCCAGAGACATAGACGATGGCGTTATCTGGCATCGGGATCTGGGCTAACAGTTCTTCACTCCAGAATTGCTCGCAGCCGTCGACGGTAATAAAGGTCCTTTCCTTGTTGGGTTCGACCATAGCGATACACCACCCATTGTCATGGGTCGGGTGGCGCAGCATGACAGGCAGGCCCTCTTTATCCATTTCGGTTTCGACCAACTGTCCCCACGAACCATTGCCAACCGGGATCGCATTGATTGGCGGTAGTGCCAGCCGAGCCAATGCCCTGGCGACATTAAAGGCACAGCCGCCAATTTGCCTATCTTGCTCTTGGGCGACAACATCACCGCCGCTACTTGGTAGGCAATCAAGGCCAAGCATGACGTCGCCGAAGGCGGCACCGACCACGATGATCGGACGCTGTTGCGAAAGTGCTTGAATATCAATCATAGCGCTACCTTATGCGTTCTTCTTGAGGATGATGCGGTACAACACCATACTTACCAAGAAGGAGATGAACAAGCCAAGGCTGGAATCGGCAAAAATACCGACAGCAAACGGGCCGTCGATGAAACCGGTATTGGATACCATCAAACCGGCCAGTGAACCTACCACCCAGCATGCCAGAGTCGGTTTATTGATACCGGTATCACCGAACAATTCTTCGTCACTGTAGCCTGAGTGGCGGTGCTTGGTTAAGAAGTCGGTCATGAAGATAGCTGCCCAAGCGGCTAGGAAAACGCCACAGAAAATCAGGAAGGAAATAAACGGTCCTAGGAAGTCACCGGAAACAAACAGCACGTACAGGGCGACACCTAGCACCAGAACTGCATCCAGGGCAACGGCAGTGCGCTGCTTGAGTTTGATCCCCATGCTTAGCAGGTTGAGGCTTGCAGAGTAGAGGCTCAGAACCGCAATGGTAACAATACCCGCAACGGCTGCGGCCAGATAAGGGACCGCCATCCATGATGGCAGCAGGCGACCAATGGCTGAAATTGGGTTTTCGTGTGACGCCAGATCCGGAATTTGGGCGGTCAGCAAGATACCTGTCAGCATCAGCATGATGAGTGGAAGTGCAGCGCCGCCAACCACGGAGTTGAAAATACCACGGTGGCTTGATGATGGGCTTTGGTCACGGCTGTAGTCTGCGCCGGCGATGGCCCAGCTGATCCCGGTACCTGCAGCGATAATAGAAACAGCTGGCAGGAAACCGGTGATCCAACTACCGGAAGGTAGGGCCATGATGGTTTCCCAATCAGCTGTTGCCATCAGGTAGAGGACCACAAACAAGGTCATTGCCCCGAAAGTACGGGTGATCCACTTTTGCATCATCAATACCGTGTTCTGCCCCAGCATGCTTACCAGCACTGTCAGTCCACCAAAAAGGATCAAAGAAATAACGGTTGTCATGGTGGTTTCGGCAAAACCTAGGGCAGCAAACAGGGCAACCAGGGTTAGGGTACCGGTAATAATGTTGACCGCTTCCCAGCCCATGAGGTTTATCCAGCAAAATGAGGTGGGTGCAATGTTGCCTTTTTTACCAAAGCTAGAACGGGAAAGGGTCAGAGTCGTGGTACGGCCAATTTTACCCGCAATGCTGGACATGCCGACCAATGAAAATGAGGCAACACCAACAATAGCCGCCAACAGTGATTGGAAAAAAGAGAGGCCGAAAGACACGATAATTGCGCCATAGACCACGCCTAGGATACCGATGTTGGCGGCACACCAGACAAAGAACAGCTCAGCAGGCTTTTTGGTCTGCTGACTGGTTGGCACCTTGGCAATGCCAAGCTCTTCGATACTGGCATCTTGGCTGGGGGCGTTGCTCGGGGCTTGCCCGGTTAGTACATCTTTGTTACTCATGCTGCAGTCCTTAGTGTGAAGTCTTGATGGTTCCAATCGGTTTATTGGCCGTGGCGGAAAGTGGCCAGGGCGTTGGCATATGGCGCAAAATCAATCTGGTTAGCACTGTTAATCAATGCGATATGCTGTGGGGCGAAGGCATCGATACCATTGAGCGCGCCGCAAATGGCTGTCGCCATAGCGCCGATAGTGTCGGTGTCACCGCCTAAGTTAGCTGCAAGCTCGGCACAGCGCATCGGCTGGGTACCTGCTAGCTCGACAAGGGCGATAGCACTGGGGATCGACTCGATGATATCCATTCCCGAGCCAACCATTTCATAAAGGTCATTGAGGGCTTGTTTCGGTTCATGTTGGCTTTCAACCACATACAGGGCGTACTTGATTCTTTTTCCGAGAAGTGGACTGAAAGTGGACTCATACTGGCGCTGGGTATCGTTGGCAAGGCTAATGATTTCGTCTTTGATTAGGTGCCATGGCGCCCCTTCTATTGCCCTGCTGATCGCCCAGCCCACGACGGCTGCGCCGGCAATGGCAATATCGGATTTGTGGGTCGGAAGGCACGAAAGACGGATGCCCTCGATAAACGCTTGTTTGTCTTGGGTTGGCAACAGGCAACCGACCGGGGAAACACGCATGGCAGAGCCATTGGTTACACCGTTGGCTTCAATGTCTTCAACAGAGCGGCCTTGATCTATCGCTGTAAGTGCCGCTTTTGATGTCGGGCCAAGGATATTTTTTTCAAAGGCATTGATTCTTTTTGCCCATATCATGATGTGCTTGGCAATTAGCATAGGGTCGAGCTTGCCGTCGGCCTCGATAACCGCATCCATCAGCGCGACGCACTGGCTGGTATCATCGGTAAACTCACCAGCGCTGAACTCATTGGCGGCGATGTTTTCTTCAGGGCCCGGTAGGAAGTCATCAATCCAGCCAAAGTAGTCGACAACCTTATTCTTGGTCCACAGTTCAGACGGCATGCCCATTGCGTCGCCGATTGCCTGACCGTATAGGCAGCCCAAAATGCGGTTTTCAGTTGATGCCATTGGTGGTTGACCTGTGTGGCTCATGGTGTTTTCTCCGGAGTATCACGGTAATGAATAGACTTTGCATAGCATGATAAGTCCACTTTAAGTCCAGTTGAATTCCTTTTAGTCGCCAATGTGATTTAGACCTCACACTTTGGTACTATCCTAATGATTTTAGTTATGTCAGCATTTTGATTTAGGCGGTATGGTTTGGAACAGCAACTTCTTGCGCAGATGAAAGAGGCATTGGATGCCAGCGTCTCAACCCCCTTGTACCTGCAGCTTCAACAGGCCATTGAAAAAGCGATAGCAGATAAATTGCTTACCCATGGCACAGCATTACCTTCCGAGCGTAAGATGTCTTTGGCGCTTGGGGTATCCCGGGTGACTGTCGTTAAGGCCTTGGCCTTGCTGCATGAGCAGGGCGTGGTAGTGAAAAAGCACGGAAAAGGGACCTTGGTGAATTTGCCGGTCCATTACAATCTGTCCGGCGGAGGCTTTTCATCTCAGCTTCAGCGTAAAGGCGAGGTATCCAACCGTTGGTTGACCAGAGAGTTGGTGCAAGCCCCGTCGTCCATCGCCAGTGAATTAGACCTTGCTGAAGAGGCTATGATTTCGAAGATCAAGCGGGTCCGGTTGGTAGACGGGATGCCGGTCTCTATCGAAACCATGTATATCCCGGAGTGTTTCTTGCCCCGGCCTGATTTGCTGGAGGGCTCATTGTATGCCCATTGGCGTGACCAAGGGATCAAGCCCTATGATCAGGATTATTCGCTGAGTATTTATACCCCTAGCCCCGAAGAGGCACGAATGCTGGAGATCCCGCCGGGCTCCCCATTGATGAAAATTGTCCTTAAAAGCCAGGATAGCAAGGGCCGGGTGTTGGAATATGGCTCGGCTATCTGTCGCAGCGATTTTTATAACTTTGAATTCAAAGTCAGGGCTTAGCCTTAGCCCATATATTGCTTGGCATACTCGCTGAACCAATCTATGAATTGGCCTATCGTCCTGTCTTTTTCTAGTTGGGTCGGGTAGTACAAGTCAGTCCATAAAGCAGATTATTTTGTTGATATTGCTTCGGGACATTGCATGAAATAGCGCTCTGCGCTAAATCTATTAGCAATGAAAACAGCAGTGGACAAAGGATAACGATGAAAGCACTGACCTATCATGCCGACGATGATCAATTTGTTATGGCAGAACTCCCTCAGCCCAAGGCAACAGGCTTTGATGTAGTGGTGAAAGTTTTCGCCGCCGGCTTGAACCCGGTCGATTCGAAAATACACCTTTGGCAGTCGGCCGCACCGGGCATGAACGACAATTGGGTACCTGGGCTAGATGTCTCCGGGGAAATTGTTGCTGTTGGTGAGGAAGTTACCCAGTGGCAGGTTGGTGACAAGGTGCTCTATCATGGCGATATGTTCCGCCCGCATGGTGCGTTTGCCGAGTATGCGGTGCAAGATTGCCGTACTTTGGTTGCCCATCCCGAGGTCTCTGCCGAGGTAGCTGCTGCAAGCCCGTGTGCCGGTTGGACAGCGTACCGTGCCTTGGTCGATAAACTGCATGCCAAAGATCATGAGGCTATTTTGATTTTGGGCGGGGCTGGCGGTGTCGGTGGTTTTGCTATCCAGCTCGCTAAATCTATGGGTATCAGCACGATTATCACTACCGCTTCTCAGGCGAAGCACAACTATGTCCATTCTCTGGGGGCGACCCATATTATCGATTACCGCAGCCAAGATATTATCGGGCAAGTGATGGCCATCACTGACGGTGCCGGTGTGCCTATTGCGCTGGACTGTGTCGGCGGCGACAACGATATCATTGCTGCGAGCTGCCTCGGTTACGAAGGGCAAATGGTCGAACTGGTATCAACGGTACGCCCGGATGCTTACCCGGATGCCTTTATGAAAGGGTTGAGCTTTCACCAGCTGAGCCTGGGCTCTGGTCACCGCAATGGTGAAAAGGCACAGCGGGATTTAGTTCGGGCCGGTGAGGCATTTTCGACACTGCTGGAAGAAGGTGAGGTGCTGGTGCCCCAGCTGAAAACCATCACACTTGATCAAGTCGGGGATGAGCTTAAAGCGATTCGCGAACAGCGTACAATGGGCAAAGTGGTCGTTAAAATGTAACCCCGTAAAAGGCAATTAGAAAATAAATAAGAAAAAGCAGCCATTTAGGCTGCTTTTTTTGATTTTATTTTTAATGGGTAAATAAACAAGTTGCTTAATAACATTATTTTTCTTTGTTTTCTGGCGCCATCATAAAT
>NZ_JACSOF010000059.1:0-36337 GCF_014349205.1 Photobacterium sp. BZF1 | reverse complement strand
ATAAAAGAAAGGACCGAACGTTTCCACGTTCAGTCCTCTATGTGCCACCCAAGTATCCGTTCAGGTATAAACGATGACGCTTATCCGAATGGCATTAGGTCATAAGACCGGCTTTACTATATTGAAATCAGCTGAAGTGCGGTTATACCGGATCCAACTCCAACATGGTCTGGATGTCGGCAGGCGCTTTTGCCTCCTGGCCGAAGCCGCGCAGGCCGACCACATGCACATGCTCGCGATCTTTGAAGATCTTACGCACCAGTTTGTATGTAGTTCCTTTCTCAGGGCTGATATTCTCAGGCGCTGCGATAAGAAGCTGCATATCCAAGCGGTCACAAAGCTCAAACAGCGTTGCAATCGACTTGCCATCCAGTCGCGCGGCCTCATCGAGGAACAACAAACGACATGGGATAATGTCTTTGCCACGCAGACGACGGGATTCCTCTTCCCAGCTCTGAACAACCATCAGCAGGATTGCCTGTCCAGTACCAATCGCTTCACCGGTAGACAACGCACCCGATTCGGCCTGTAGCCAACCGTCTGTACCACGGTTAACTTCGATGCTCAGCTCTAGGTAGTTACGGTAGTCCAGCAACTCTTCACCCATCACCTGTGGTGAACGCTGACCAACATCGATGTGCGGGTTCAGGCGCTGGAACAACTTGGCAATCGCTTCAGAGAATGACAGGCGGTGGTTACCGAACAAGTCCTGGTGCTGATCTTGTTGATCCGCCAAACCTTCCAATAGCTGCTCATGGGTTTCGCGCACTTTCACATTCAGGCGCACACCTTTCACCTGGCCAAAACCGATATTCTGCAAGCCTTGGTTTAGCATGCGGATACGGTTCTGTTCACGCTGGATGGTCTTGCGAATAATGTTCGCTACCGAGTCAGAGCTGAGCGCCAAACGCTGTTCACGGGCGGTAAGCTCTTCACTCAGGCGCGCCAGCTCCACTTCCATCTCTTCGATCGCTTCAACCGGATCATCAGTACGGATGATGTCGTGGCGAATACGCTCACGTAGGTGCTGGTAAACAGCAATGTAGAACAGGACTTTGCGCTCTGGGCGGGAAACATCTTCCGAAGCACGCAGTGCATCACGTAGGTTCTCGTTATCCGCAACCGCCAAGCGCAATGCACCTAGGGATTTATCCGATAGCGAGCGCAGTTCATCAGCTGACATGTAAGCCATTTCGCGGCGATGCAGGCGACGCTCAACATCACTCTCGCGCGCCAGACGCAGTACCGCACACCAACCGGCTTTGGCGGTAACCACAAGCTTACGGATCTCTTGGTATTCTTTGCCCACTTTGCGCAAGCGCTTCACCAAGCCCTTCATTTCCAGCTCAACAGAGGTGATACCTTTCTCAAGCTGGCTACGACGGGTACGAGAAGTGTGCAAACGCTCATTGAGCTCGTCACGGCGCAGGCGGGCACGCTCTTCGGCTTCTACATCGGCGCGCACACCCAGTTCCTGAAGTTCACGCTCGAACTCCTGAACCGTTTCCAGTTTCGCCTGATGCGAACTCTTCAGTGACGCCAATAGTTGGTTGTACTGGTTAGCTTGTGAACGCGTCTGCTTCAGCGCATCACGGCAGCGGTTACGCTCACGCTCTGCCGAGGCTAGCTTGGCTTTGAGCTGCTCGTTCAGCTCCGAGCTCTTGTTGAGCATGTCGACAGAATCGGCATAGCCAAAGTGGTGGCGACGCTCGGCCAAATCAGCAACGGCGAAGATCTTCGCTTTCAGGGCCTGAAGCTGCTTGTCGGCATCATCGTAGCTAATTTGCAGAGCATCAAATTGCTGCGGGTCGGCATCGAGAGCCGTAACTAGTGATTCCAGTTCAGCAATGGCTTTACCGTGGCGGTTAAGGTACTGGCGGGCCTCATCCAGCTGTGACAGTTGCTGCTGCACTTCGTCGAAGCGTGCCTGCAAGGTGTCATCTTCCAGCAGGTTAACCAACGGGTTGATTTTACCCAATAGGCCAAGCGCTTCACGGGCAGCCGTAAGCTGGCTGCGTTGTTGCTGCTCCTGCGCCTGAGACTCAGAAAGTTGGCGGCTTACCTGATTGCGTTTATCACGGGCAACTTTTAGCGCCGCTTCCGGGTCGTCGCTAAAGGCAACGGCCATATGAGTAGCAACAAAACTGTTGAAGCTCTGGTACAGGCGCTGAAGCTTCTGTGAGTCGAAAGACGCCTTGGCGTGATCTTCAACCAGCTGCTCACGCTCCTCACGAAGGTGCTCAAGGCGCTGCTCACGGGCGGCACGGCCAAACAATGGCACTTTCGGGAAGCGAGAGTAACGCAGTTGGCGATCGTTAAGGTGGACACATACTGCATCTTCCAGCTCATCGACATCGAAACCGCTGTCGTCGAATGAGTCAGCATCACCTTCGATGATATATAGGTCATCCGGACAGTCATCCAACGCAACGAGCTTTTCTTTGATGCCTTTTAGATCCGGCACCACGATAGCGTGACGGGCCGGGCCATACATGGCACTGAAGTAAGGCGCATCAGCAAGGGTGATGTCATCGTAAATCTCAGATAGCAAGCTACCGCCAAGGGTATCAGCCAGCGCACGTAGGCGTGAATCATCGCTACCGCCCGGCTGGGCCAGACGCTCGATATCCAAATCAATCTGTTGCTTGCGGGCAGCCAGCTTGTCACGGGTCGCAGACGCTTCACGCTCTTTGTCCAGTGTCAGCTGCATGGCTTCCATCACCGCCTGGCTATCGTAAAGCTCACGCTCTGATTGCTCAGACAATTTTTCCAAAGCATCAGAGGCGGCAATCCAAGCCGGGGCGGCCGCTTCTAGCGTTGAGATCTGGCTAGTTAGCTGCTGCTCCTGGCGGCGCATGTCATTGCGCTGCTCCACCAAGATTTCCTGCTGTTGCTCCAGCTCTTCCAAAGTCGCTTCATGGCGGGCCTGCTCTTCAGCCAGTGCCAGTTCACCGTCTAGCTCAACCGCAAAACGCTTAGCATAGGTTTCAGCCAACTCAATTGCTTGACGCTGATTACGCACTGCACGCTCAAGGTCGCGGTACTGGGCTTTGAGCTGATCGCTACGTTCGGTAATTGCACCTAGCTGACGCGCTTTGGCAATCAGCTCACGGGCCTTGCTACCGGCTTCTGCACGCTCGATTGAGCCCGCAATTGTGGTGACAATCTGCAGGCCTTTTTCAAACTGCTGCGCCGCTGCCGACGACATATCCAGCTTGTGCTTGAGTGCTAGCAGGGCCGTTGTCTGGGTTTCCTGATCTTGCTTCAGCTGGGCAAGGTAAGGCACAGCCTGATCGGCCAGCATCTGGTGCTCACCGGTAATATCACGCGCTTTTTCCAGTGCCTGTACCGCTTGCTGGTATTGCAGAGCACGGGTCTGCTGCATATCCAGCGCTTGCTGGTAATCTGCCAACTGAGTTTTCAGGCTATCGACTTCTTCTTCCGTCAGCAGTGCCTGCTCTTCAGCCATGGCAAGTTGCTCGGCGGCTTCTTCAACCACCATCACCTGCTCTTCAAGGCGTTCAGTCAGCTCTTCCAGATCTTCACGGTAACGTTCAATCTTCTCCTGCTGACGTACTGCAGTTTGTACTAGCTGAAGATGGTCAGAAGCCGCTTGGTGATCCTGCTCCAGCGCACCTTCACGCTCAGTCAGTTCATCCAACTCGGCGGTCATGTTGGTCAGAGAAGCCTGCTGATCATCCAAGCTCTTGCGCGAACCCATTAGCTCGCCGCGTAAACCCAGCGTTTTTTCCAGCTTCTGGCGGCGCTCGTTGGCATGGCGCATGTAGTCTGCCGCCACATAGTTGGTCGCTTCAGTGATCAGGTGCTTGAACAGGTCACGGTCACTCTGGGTCAGCTTGATCGCTTCTAGCGTCATACGGTTTTCGCGCAGTGCCGCTTCCATGTCCTGGAATGCTTTTTTCACGCCGCTATTATGTGGCAACAAGTAGTCGCGCAATGAACGGGTAATCGCACTGGAGATACCACCGTATAACGAGGCTTCGATCAAACGGTAGAACTTAGAGCGGTCGGTGCTGTTACGCAATTTCTTCGGCAGCACACCGAACTCGAACATCTGGACATGGTAGTCCGTCACTGAGTTGAAAGCTTTGAAGACCACGCCTTCGTACTCACTGCTAACCAACTCTTTAACTTCGTTGATTTGGCGAACGCGTGCCTGGTTATCAGACAGGGTCTCTACCAGTACTTCGGTCGGTTTAACGTGAGACGGCAAGCCTTGGATAATGAACGGCTTGATGTCTACTTTCTTGTCACGTCCGGCAACCTGCTGCAGTTTTACTGCAAAAATGATGCGCTGGTTCTTTGAGTTCACCACATCCAATGCCGAGTAACAAGTACCTGGCTTGAGCTTACCGTGCAGGCCCTTGTCACGGGATGCATTGGAGCTACCCGCTTCGGTGGTATTACGGAAATGGAGCAGGCTCTGATCCGGAATAAGGGAGGTGATAAATGCCGCCATGGTGGTCGACTTACCGGCACCATTACCACCTGATAACGTGGTTACCAGGTTATCGATATCGAATGTACGGGCAAAGAAGCCATTCCAGTTGACCATGGTCAACGATTGATACTTACCGCGTTCCATTAGGCTTCACCCTCCAAACCGGCTTTGTCTAACTCTTGTTCTTGTGTGTCATCCGTTTGCAGCAAGCTTGACTGGCTTGGCTCCTGCTGATGCACCACGACCGCTTCACCGTCGCGGATCAGGCGCATTTGCGCTTCACGCACATCGTCACCGACACGCACGTCTGCACCGAAACGGAACACCGCTTCACTGATACGGAACTTACCGTTTTCACCAATTGGGATGATCATGCCAAGGCGGCGAAGACGGCGCAGCGAGGTCTTGGTCTTATCGAACAGCTTTTCTCGGTCAAGATCAGAGCCTGTCGCACGGTTGGTTACCATCTTCATCAGCTTCTTCTCGTCAGCCAATGACATCAGTTCTTCGAAAAGCTCTTGGTTAGTAAAAATACCTTCGTGCGCCAATCGCTCAGGGCTAAGGTAAAGGAAACACAATACCTTACCCACCAGCATATCGAGCTCGGTCAATACCGAACGGCTGATCAAAGAGGTCGAGCGTGGACGCAGGTAGAAAAAACCTTCCGGAGCACGAACCAGTTCGGCGTTGTAGCGCTTGTAAAACATCGCTAGCTCCTGCTCGAATTCAATCAGCAGGGCATGGTTGTCCAAATCTTCGCTGGAAATATGGCGACCAGAGCGAAGGGCATTATCCAGTGCCGGGAAAAGCGGGTTGGCAATAGCCTTGGCCAGCTTTTCAGGCATAAATTCTTCAATATTTGTCAATGACATTTGCTTGTACCTTGGCTCCGTAGTCATTAATAGCTTCCCAATCAGGCTGGATGGCATTGAAGTCCGACTCGGAATAACCCAGTCGAACAGCCTGATCAATCACCAGACGCGCCATATCGAAATGCTGCGCATGTGGGTGCTGAGCCAAATAATCTTTAAGAAGCAAACTCAAGTTAATTGCAGCGCCGGTTTCTTTATGGGCTTGCAACATCGCGGCAATTTGTTCTGCCAGTTGGTCATTGACCAGATCCAGCTCTTCAAATTCCATTTCTTCCGGCACGATACCGGTCACTTCATCATCGCGCAGGACCAACGCCTCATCACGCATATCGAGCAAACGCTCGGCATCGGCATAAGTCAGCATCCACGGTGCGTCGAAGTAGTCTTTTACCGACTGGCGCAAGCGCTGGCTGAAAGCGCGGTTCTTGTCCATGTCGATAGCAGTACGAATAAATTTATGGACGTGGCGGTCGTAGCCAATCCACAAGTCAATCGCTTGTTGCCCCCAGTTGATGATGCGGTCCAACTTGGCTTGCAAGTTAAATACCATGGCATCAACAAACTCCAGATCCGGGTTGCCCTGAATCTCTTCCTGGATAATCAACAACTGGGTCTGCAACTGGTCACCCGCCGCCTGCAAGGTATCCTGCAGCTCTCGCAAGGTGCTTGAGGTTTCGTTCAGCAGGGTTTCACAGCTACTGATTGCTGCGCGCCAGTCCTGATTCAGCAGTTCGGCAATATCTTGCTTCACTTGTTGCTGCTGCTCGTCCATGGTGCGTTGGTTGAGATCGATACGGTCAAAGATCTCGGCCACTGAATATTTCAGTACCGCATGGACGTTTTGGCGCCAGTGTTTCTCGTCGCCGCCTTCCTGCGCTGCCGTGGCTGCCTTGTTAATTTCATCGGCTACCATGGCAAGCTGAATAGACAGTTTCAGCGTTGAATACTCGCGGTGGCGGGCATAATAATCGGTGATCCCGAGGGCCAATGGACTCAAACGGTAAATACTGGCACCGTCGGTGACCTCACTGGTAAAGCGGGAAATCAGGCGTTGGCGAACCAACTCATTAATGGCGTTGTTGGCACGGAAGGCCACGGTTTCCGGTGTCTGTTCGAACATATCGCTGACAATGCGAAATGCATCGATCAATTCACCTTCCCCTAATTCTTCATCAAAACGATCACCGCTCAACACGGCAATCGCCAACAGAAACGCCAGCCGTTCGGTTGGTAGGTTAAGCTCAAACTCATGCTGCTTAACCCAGTTGACCAACTCGGGAACGGTCTGGGTTACTTCACTCATCCGTTGTCCTTATTGCTTTTGTATTTCTCAGTCTCTGATCCTAATAACGGCTTTTGCGCGTAAACATGTATATATCGGCCCAAAGACAAATAGGGTTCCTGACGGCAAAGTTTTTGCTCCATCGCCAGTACCTGTTCAAAACTGTAATCCCCGACCATGGTTGTTTGCATATAGTCGTGGAATGTACGTACTCCGGTTTTACCTAAAATGTTAAAACCTGCGTTTTCTAGCCAACTGTAGACCTCATCAGGTTTGATCCCATGAAGTGGTTGAAGCTTGAAACGCTTCCTATGTGGCATCCCTTCTTCTATGTGGGTCAGGTTGCCACAAATTAAGTTCTTAAATAGCAGGCCATTATAGTTGTAGAACATAACGGAAATAATACCGCCCGGTCTAACTTGCTCTAGAAGGTACTCTAGCGCTGCCTGCGGATCGGCCAACCACTCCATCACAGCATGGAACAGGACCAGATCAACCTGGCTATCGAGGTGCTCCCCGATCTCCTGAACTGGGCTGTGAACCAATCGATACTGCTCAAGCAGGCCGTTTTTAGCAATATCTTGCTCAGCAAGCTTAAGCATTTCGCTAGAAAGATCACATAAAGTAACGTGATGCCCTAGCTCTGCCACCTTTTGTGACAGTTGGCCAACACCCCCACCCGCATCCAACAGGTGCAGTGGTTTATCGCTCTTCAATAGGGCTAAAATTTGCTCAAGATCTTCCCAAACAACCGTTTGACGGATCTGGCCTTTGCCAGTTCCGTAAATATTTTTTGCAAATTTTTGCGCTAAGTCGTCAAAATTTCGATCTTCGATCACGTCAGCTTTACGTTATGATAGCGGTTCTAAAAATGTGGCTTATTTTCTCACAAGCGATAAAGGAATAAAGGCTTGTGGTGCTTTTTCGAGCTCAACTGCTGATTTTTCGGACTACATTGCATGTTTGAACTAAAAAAAATTGTCTCTGCTTTTCTTATGCCCCTACCAGCTATGCTTATGCTTGGCTTGTTTGGCCTACTAATACTCTGGTTTACCCGCCGCAAAGGACTGGCAAGCTTTTTCATTAGCTTTGCTTTCTTGGGGATATTCCTCGTTTCCTTCCAGCCAGTCGCGACAAGCCTACTGCGCCCGTTGGAAAAAGCCTACCCGCCTTACGTACCTTCTGGTCAAACGGTGGACTACGTCATGGTACTGGGAAGTGGCCATGTGATTGACCATGCAATGCCGATCACCTCGCAGCTTTCGCGCACGGCGCTAATGCGTTTGAACGAAGGGATGCGTATCCACCGCCTGTTTCCAGGCTCCAAACTGATTTTGTCAGGCTATGGTGGTGGTACCAATATTAGCCAAGCCCGAATGCTGGCCAAGGTTGCCCTGGCGTTGGGGGTAAATAAAAACGACATTTTGCTGCTTGAAACGGCCAAAGATACCTGGGAGGAAGCATTCCAGGCCGCCTCTGTGGTGGGCGACAACAAACTTGTTATTGTTACATCCGCAAGCCATATGACAAGGGCGATGAACGAGTTTCATAAGGTCGGCCTGACGCCAACAGCAGCCCCGACGAACTTCCTTGCCAGCAACAAGATAGAGCAACCTTGGGAACGCTATCGCCCACAGGCAAAATACCTAGAGCAGACCGAACGCTACTGGCACGAAACCCTAGGCCAATGGTGGCAAAAATTACGCACTATGGCGGGTGACGAAGAAACCGCTACTCAATAGCAGCCCTCCCCAATATTTGCCTGCTGGCTGTACAAGCTGGCGGGCCATTCCCCGAGCAACACCTTACTTGCATCCAAGCCACTTTCCACTCTTTAGCAAAACGGCGATTTCCTTCCTGTGCTTAAGGCTCAAAGCCTATTTTTCTCCCATTTTTCACCAAACATGCTTAACGTTTAATCTATATTATTTTTCGATCTATTAAATACCCATTACTCATATCAAAAACTATCAAAATTGATTCAGCTTTTACGAGTCACATCATACTATTGCAGCCAATTAGTGATTGATGACTTTGCAAATCGGAATTGCAAATTAATGACAACGGTAGGATTAGGTTCGATGTTCCAGATACTCAACTTGGCGGTCTTCGCCATTATTATTGCCCTGTTGGTAAAACAACAAAAATCAGAACAAACACTATCCAAGCGGGTATTTACCGCTCTGGGTTTAGGTGTGCTTTTCGGTGGTGCGCTACAGCTTATTTACGGTGGTGGTAGTGATGTCATCGCTGGCACGCTGGACTACGTCAACATTGTTGGCGCCGGTTATGTGAGCCTGTTGAAGATGATCATCATGCCGTTGATCACCGTGTCCATCATTGGCGCGATTATCAAAGTAAAAGATTCTGGCTCACTGGGTAAGATTTCTGGCCTGAGTATCGGTATCCTGCTGGCAACAACAGCCGCTTCTGCCCTGATCGGTATCCTGATCAGCAGCATGTTTGGCCTAAGTGCTGAAGGCATTGTTCAGGGTGCGCGTGAGATCGCCCGTGGTGAGATGCTGGAAACACGCCTAACATCGGTAGAGGCCATGTCTTTTGCTGACATGATTATCTCTTTCTTCCCTGCAAACCCATTTGCTGACTTAGCCGGTAGTCGTCCAACATCAACTATTGCTGTCGTAATTTTCTCAGCCTTTGTGGGGGTTGCTGGACTTACGGTGATCCGCACCCAGCCAGAACTGGGCGCGAGCTTCGAGCGATTCATCAATGTTGCCCAAGAAGTCGTCCGTACCTTAGTTCGCATGGTACTGAGCCTGACGCCTTATGGTGTTCTAGCCCTGATGACCAAGGTTGTTGCAGGTTCAAACTACGACGATATCCTTAGCCTGATTAACTTTGTGATTGCCTCTTACGTCGGCCTTGGACTTATCCTCGTGATGCACCTTGTGCTGGTGACCTTCGTTGGCGTCAACCCAATCCGTTACCTGAAGAAAATCCTGCCAGTACTGACTTTTGCGTTCACTTCGCGCTCGAGCGCCGGCACGATTCCGCTAAACGTTGAAACTCAGGTTAAGAAACTGGGTAATGGCGATGCAGTATCGAACTTCTCGGCGTCATTCGGTGCCACTATGGGTCAAAACGGCTGTGCCGGTCTTTACCCAGCGATGCTGGCAGTAATGATTGCCCCGACTGTTGGTATTAACCCTCTTGATCCGGGCTTTATGCTTACCTTGATTGCGATTGTAACCATTAGCTCGTTCGGTATTGCCGGTGTTGGTGGTGGCGCGACTTTCGCAGCCCTGATTGTCCTATCTGCTCTGGATATGCCTGTTGCACTGGCTGGCCTCCTGATCTCTATCGAACCCCTAATCGATATGGGCCGTACTGCGGTCAACGTAAGCGGCGCGATGACTGCGGGTACGATTACCTCCCGCGTACTAGGCCAAGCTGACGATAGCCTGTTTGAAGCTGAAGACGATATCGAAGAGCAAACGGCGAAAGCGTAGGAGCTAGGCACTAGGCACTAGGCACTAGGCACTGAAAAATGCCACCCTCATGACGACGGGTGGCATTTTTGTATTCAAAATTCATCAAAGTCCTCTACTTAGGATCAAAAGATAAAATACTCAGTGAAATTTCGGTTTCGATCGGTAGAATACGCTCCTTGCCATACAATATGGCATTAACAGTTTTTTACTTACCCTATTTCACACACTGAGTTTCAATGCGTAACCCCGTCAACCAAGCCATCGTTCTACTTGTTGCTGCAAATTTGCTCGCTTCCTTCTCGGATGTTTCTCTGAAAATCCTCAATGGTGAAGTGCCCACTTTCCAGTATGTCTTCATCCGCCAATTGCTCAGTGTAGTCATGCTGCTGCCGTTCTGGCTAAAACTCCCAGTGGCAAAACGCCAGCAGGGGTGCTGCAAAATCGCCTTCTGGCGTGCCCAATTAATCTTGATGGGTAGCGCCTGTGCTATGGTCGCGATTACCTTCTTGCCGCTGGCGACCGCCAACGCCATGTTCTACGTCGGGCCTCTGTTGATGTTGCCGCTTTCCATCTTCTTACTAAAGGAAACGCCACCGCGTTCCAAGGTTATTGCGACGACGATTGGCTTTGCAGGTGTGTTGGTAGTATTACGCCCTGAGCATTTCCACTGGGCAGCGATTGTTGGCCTCGGTAGTGCCTTGGCTATGGGACTGGGCAATATCTTGATCCGTAAACTACCAAAAGATCAGCACCTGATTTCAACGCTATTCTGGACCGGTGTGATGACCCTGCCGCTATCGCTACTGTTGGCCTTGCCTCAATGGGCCAATATAGAGTGGCGGCACATTGGTTGGATCATGGCTATCAACCTATTTGTGTTGGGTTATCATGCCTTGGTGGTCATCGGCTACAAGAAGGCAGCTGCGGGACAAATTGCCCTGGCAGAGTATTCAGGACTGGTGTTTGTCACCGCCTTCGGGGTGATGTGGTTTGATGAGATCCCTGATCTACTGACAGTATTCGGGATCTTGCTGATTGTGGTGCCTATGATGCCAATCAACTGGAAGCGTATATTCAAAAGCAAAACCCGCACAGCCGTTAGCGAGTCTTAATCCCAAAATAAAAACGGGAGGCATTTGCCTCCCGCTTATCAATTTGGACGAATTAAACCTATAAGGCTACCCGACCAACTGGCGTACTTTTTCCAGATCTTCAGGCGTATCGACCCCTGCCGGCGGTGCATCAATCGCCACATCAACGTGGATTTTCTCGCCGTACCACAACACACGAAGTTGCTCTAGTGCTTCGATTTTCTCCAGCGTACTCGGCTCCCAGTTGATGTAGGTATTGATAAACCCTGCACGGTAAGCGTAGATACCGATATGACGCATCAAGTTCTGGTGGATTTCCTGCGGGCGCTTAGCAAAGTTATCACGATCCCATGGAATAGAAGCGCGGCTGAAGTAAAGTGCGTAGCCGTCTTTATCGGTGACTACTTTAACCGCATTTGGGTTGAACACTTCATCAGCATGGTCGATTTCAACAGCCAGTGTCGCCATAGGCGCCTTGCTGCCTGCAAGGTTCGTCGCAACCTGCCGGATAATGCTCTCAGGGATCAGTGGTTCGTCTCCTTGGACATTGACCACAATTTGATCATCAGCCAACTGGTATTTCTCAACCACTTCAGCCAGACGTTCAGTACCCGACTCATGATCACTACGGGTCATGCAGACTTCACCACCAAACCCCTTCACGGCATCAGCAATACGCTGGTCGTCAGTAGCTACAATCACCTGATCAGCACCGGCTTTACTCGCCTGCTCATAAACCCACTGGATCATTGGCTTGCCAGCAATATCAGCCAACGGCTTACCCGGTAAACGCGAAGACTGGTAACGGGCCGGAATAATCACAGTAAAAGACATTATTTCACCTCTTCAGAGCTCAGAGTACGCGCCTCCGGCTCAAGCAGCACGGGGATACCATCTTTAATAGGATATGCCAGACGATCAAATTTGCAGATCAGCTCATTTTTGTCTTTGTCGAAGTTCAATTTACCCTTGCATACTGGACATGCAACGATTTCAAGCAGACGATGGTCCATACTCTTCCTTTACCTCAATGATCCGGTTAATCACGCTTGCAGCCTGCTCGGTCGGCATCTCGGCATCTACCGGTAAATACCACCAATTAGGCTGGGCGAAAGTGTGGCATTTCACCGCATCTTTCTCTGTCATGACTAAGTGCTGCCCTTGTCCGGACAGCTGTTGTAATTCCAGCTCGGCGAACGCCTGGTGATCAGCAAATGGCTGGCACTTCACCGGGCTGATACCGAGCTGCTTTAATGTATTAAAAAATCGGGGCGGATGACCAATCCCTGCCATGGCAACAACTTCACCCTGTAGCCGATCCGCTCCACAACGTTCTCCCGTCGAGAGATTGATAAAGTCTGAAGGCACCAATTGCATCGGGATCTCACCGTTTTGAGGGTTACCACCATTACAAATGAGGAAATCCACTTCTTGCAAACGGTCACACCCTTCGCGCAATGGCCCCATAGGGATGAGTTGCTGGTTACCGAATCGACGCTGGCCATCAATCACCACGATTTCGATATCCCTTGCCAGCGCATAGTGCTGTAGGCCATCGTCGGTGATGATCACATCGACATCTGACTCAATCAACTGAACCGCTTCTGCACGCTTTGGAGAAACGGCAACCGGCACGCCCGTTCGGCGGTAGATCAGAACGGGTTCATCACCCGCTTCAGCTGTAGTGCTCTGGCCATCGACCAAATACGGATAGTGTGGCGCTTTTGCTCCATAGCCTCGAGAGACAACTCCCGGCTTGAGCCCTGCAGCCTTGAGTTGCTCCACCAACCAGACAACAACGGGTGTCTTACCATTACCACCAGCAGTTATATTACCGACGACAACCACTGGCACAGATGGGCGGTAAGGTGTTTTCTGGCCCGATTGGTACTGTTGTCGACGGCGACGACTCACCGCGCCAAACACCTTACTCAGCGGCCATAGCAAAGGTTTGAGCACCGCCCCTGCCGGGTGGCCCTCAAACCAGATTTTTTCGATTACCGAAGCCATTATTCACCAAACTGAATTCGGTGCAACTGGGCATATGCACCATCTTGTGCCAGCAGTTCAGCATGGACACCGCGCTCAATGATCTCACCGTCATCAACCACCAAGATTTGGTCGGCACTTTCGATAGTCGACAATCGGTGAGCAATCACCAGAACCGTGCGGTCTTTCTGCAACTCATCCAGCGCTGACTGGATTGCTCGCTCAGATTCGGTATCCAGCGCCGAGGTGGCCTCATCAAGGATCAATACTGGGGCATTGCGCAGCAAGGCACGGGCGATAGCTAGACGCTGGCGTTGTCCACCAGACAAGCTAACACCATTCTCACCAATCACGGTATCCAGCCCATTGTCCATATCTTTGATAAAGTCCATGGCATAGGCAAGCTCTGCCGCTTTTTCGATATCTGCCCGGCTATAGGCATCACCGCTGGCATAAGCAATATTATTGGCAATCGTATCGTTGAACAGGTGGACATTCTGGGAAACAACCGCAACCTGCTCACGCAGGTTAGCCAGTTTGTAATCGCAGATATCGTGACCATCAATAGTAATACTTCCCGAGTCAATGTCGTAAAAACGGGTCAGCAAGTTGGCAATGGTACTCTTGCCTGAACCAGAGCGCCCGACCAAGGCCAAGGTTTTTCCTGCAGGCAATTCAAAGTTCACATTCTTCAATGCCGGCGTGTCCTTGGTCGGGTAAGTAAAAGTAACATCCTTAACTTGAATATCACCATTCACACGTTTAGCTTCATATTGTCCGTGGTCTTTCTCGGTTTCCATTTCCATCAGGCCAAACAATGTCTGGCAGGCTGCCATACCGCGCTGGAACTGAGAAGTCACATTTGTCAGTGACTTAAGCGGACGCATCAAGCCAAACATAGAGCCGAAAATAAGCGCAAACGTACCCGGGGTCAGCGACTCACGCAGTGATTCGGTATTGGCTAAGATCAGCACGACAACCAGTGCCAGAGAAGCAATCACCTGAATAACCGGGTTGGCAATCGCCTGGGCAGAGACCAGCTTCATTGTCTGGCGGCGCATGCGGTTGCTCACCTGCTCAAAGCGTTCTTGCTCTACCTGCTGGCCACCATAGCTCAACACTACTTTATGGCCTTTGAGCATTTGTTCGGCAGATGACGTCACCGAGCCCATTGCATCTTGCATATTCTTGGAGATGCGGCGGAAACGCTTGGAAACGACACGAATGCTAATCGCAACCACAGGTGCAATCACCAACAAAATCGCAGAAAGCTGCCAGCTGTTATAAAACATGATAATCATCAGGGCGATGATCGTTGCACCTTCACGAACTAGGTTTACCAGCGCACTACTGGTTGCCGATGCAACCTGCTCAGAATCATAGGTAATACGGGACAGTAATTTGCCGGAGGATTCTTTATCAAAAAAGCCAACTGGCATTTTCATAAAGTGGTTGAACATTTGACGGCGCAAGGTCATGACAACGTTACCGGACACCCAGGCGAGACAGTATGTGGAAACAAAGCCACTCACGCCACGAAGCACCATCAAACTAAACAAATAGATTGGCATCATTGCCAGGAAATTCGATTCGATACCATCTATGCCACCGAAGCTTTCATCCATCAGCGGCTTAATCATCGAGAGCATCAATGCATCACTTGCGGCGTTGATAATCAATGCAACAACGGCGGCGGCCATACCGGCTTTATAGAGGCTGATTGAGGGCCACAGTCGCTTAAACGTCTCCCAAGTGGTTTGATCGTTCGAAGTAGTCATGGAAACCATTTTTTCTTAAAGACAATTTTCCCATTCTACTCGCATAAATGCCGGAGACCAAATAAGTTCATTGACCAATGCAAGATACCGCTTGTTTTTCAAACAACTCTCCATATTGATTGGAGATGATACGCTTTCTATTCATCGTGGAAGACCGGCCGGAACCAAGCTGACTTTCGGTCTTGACGAAAGCGTATCACTTCAACGCTATCCCCCTTTATCTCCAGCGATACTTGCCCTGATTCTGCCGTCGAGAGCCAATTGGCCCCCCTTTCTAGATACCGCTGCCGCACATCAGCAGAAGGTAGCTGCCAGGGGTTATAGCGCGCCACCGATACCAGTGCATATCTTGGGGCCATATTACTGAGCCAACCCATTTGGTCTAACCAAGTGGCTGTCGATGAACTACGGCTACCATGGTGCGGTACCAGAAGAATATCCGGTGACAAACCAGGCTCTACCCTTGCCAGCAATAATTCGGAAACCGCATCGATGTCCCCGGTGAGCAGTAAAGAAGGACCATCCGTTCCACTCCCATTATGCCGCTGTTTTATTTCAATCACGCACGAGTGAGGGTTTGCTGCCCTTTTCACCTGCTTAGGAGGCCACAGTACCCGAAAGTCCAAACTCTGCCATTGCCACTGCTCGCCGCGGATACAGGGTTGGTAACCCTCACGAAAGTCACTGCTCCGTTTCCAAATCGGGGCAAAAATTTCCTCGAGATAGTCAGCACCTGCTGCGTGGTCGCTATCGGCATGGCTCAATACCAGCCCATCCAACCTGCTTTGTCCCCTTTGTTTAAGAACCGGTTCAATGACTGAGCTAGCAATTGACCCGCCCGGCCAGCGGTTACCCGTGTCATAAAGAACACTGCGGTTGTTGGATGATATCAACACGGCCAGACCATGGCCGACATCAAGCATATCCACCTGCCATGGCACAAGGCCATCCTGGCTTTCCGGCGCCGGCTTATCCCATACCACAGCGACAATGACTAATACTGTTACGAGAGCGGTAAAGCGCCTTAACGGCAACAGCCACAGCAACACAACAACGGCTGAAGCTGCCAAAACCCATCCCCCTTGGTTTTCTGCAATCGTCCACCACCCACCCCGAGCCAACTGTGCAAGGCTAAGCACCGGAGAGAGTGTCAAATCAGCGAGTTGCCAACATATTATGGCCATAGATTCAATTGGAGAGAAGATAATCGCAGCAAGAACCAAAGGGACAGTGAACAAACTCACCCAAGGGACTGCCAGCAGGTTAATAACAGGCGCCCAAGGAGAAAACCCACCAAACCAAACCCATTGCACCGGAAGCATTAGTGCCAGCAAAGCAAATTGGAGCAACACCAACACCTTCACCCGGCCCAAACAACGTTGGAAAAATGAAGTGTTGCGATGGGTATCAACCCGCACGCCCCCTGCATGGGCAGCGGCAATAACTGCGACAGCCGAGAAGGACAGCCAAAACCCAGCGCTGTATGAGGCAAGCGGGTCCATGGCGAGGCTCAAGGCAAAGACCAACAGCAAAACCTGCCACCCAGGCCAAACAATACGGACCCGCAATAACACCAGAGCAATAAGGCTCATCAGCAAAGCTCGCTGGGTTGGCAAGGTAAAACCAGCAAGCCAGGCATACAACATACCAGCGCAAAGCCCCAACCATAACGGCAACCAGACAACTCCGGGCCAATCACCGAAGACATTCCTTAACAAACTGCCGCACCACCAGCCCAGCATAATGGCAAGGCCTATATGCAAACCAGATATTGCCATCAGGTGCGCCAACCCACTATCTCGCAGCAGTCCCCAGTCCTCATCTAGCAAAGCCCCACGGAAACCAAAGCCCAGTGCCAGCAGGTAGCGTTGGTGATCAAGTCCTTCGGTGATACCTACAACAGTGTCAAACGCTGACTGACGTAACGATGCCAAGTTATTTTGACCACTTTCCAAACGGTGGCCGCTGTACACGATACCGGTCGCATGGATACCTTGGCCAACAAATTGCCGCTCGCGGTCATAACCAGCACTATTGACCCGACCTGAGGGTGGCCTCAGCCTGATCTGTAGTTGCCAGTGCTCTCCTTGCTTCATCACTGGCATATTGTCCGGATCTTGCCAACTGAGCCTTAGACGCAGTGTTTTGCTCGAACGTTTACCTTGCTGACGTAATTCTGACGTTACAAAATCAAACAAAGTATCTAATTTCTTATGATTTAATAGGCTACTAACTTCACCAACTATGGTAATATTCCTCGGCTCAATAAAAGTCAGTTGGACGTTTTTTAGATAGGATGTTGCGGCGAGATTCGCCAAACAAGCGCCGATCGCGATATAGATCAAAAGTCGCCATTGGAAATAGAAACACACTACACTGCCTATCATTAAGGCTGTAACAAACCCATGATAGGTTGGCAATGCCAGCCAGAAATGAAGCGATAGCAGTCCAAGTGCAACCCCGGCAGCGCTTTTGTTCATCTCAAGCCTGCCTGTGAACAATAGAATTACAATGCCAAGACAAGTAATTAAACGAATAATGCCAAGCCACGATGTCATCAAGCGCCAAAAAGCGTTGAAGATATTTGGCAATGTGCTTTACAACCCAAATTTGTGGTGCCTCAACCGCCGTTCGGCGTCTGGCGCATTTGCGGTCGGTTTGTTTATGGCGTTCGTACCTCTTCCCAGCCAGATGATCATGGCTGCCGGCGCCGCCATTTTCTTCAGCGTCAACCTGCCCCTTTCCGTTTGCTTGGTATGGATCAGCAACCCTATCACTATGCCGGTGATGTTTTATGCCGCCTATAAAGTCGGGGCCTGGCTGATGAACACACCTCACCAAGCCTTCCATTTTGAGCTGTCCTGGGAGTTCCTGTTGCACCAAATGAACCAGATTGGGCCTCCTTTCCTATTGGGGTGTGCGGTTTGTTCTGTTTTTTTCTCCGCGCTTGGCTACTTCGGTATTCGCGGCCTGTGGCGCTACTCTGTAGTGAGAAGCTGGCAAAAACGCCGGTTCAGGGTATTAACCCTCCACAAGGATTAACCGCCTAGAAATAAAAAAACCTCGCAGATGCGAGGTTTTTTTATGCTCAATATTTGTAAGCCCAAGCTATGGCTGACTCAAATATTTCTAACCAGAACTGGAAGCTGTTGGCAAAATGATAAGAATCACCCCTTACATTTTTCCCAAAAGCTCTACCTCTCCCCCAAGAGCTCCCTTGAAGGAAAGGTACCATTATTTTGCACTCAGTACCGTGGCTGGCTGAAGGGCCCCAGCGCGTTTAGCCGGATACCAGGTTGCCAAGAAACTTAATACCACTGCGGTCGTTGTCACTAGCATCACGTCATGCATAGACAATGAGGTAGGGAGGAAATCGACAAAGTAGATATCACCAGAAAGGAATTGATGGCCAATCAGGCTTTCAAGTCCTTTAATCAAGGTTGTCAGGTTCACAGCAACCATTGAGCCGAGCAATGACCCCACAAGGCTCCCCACAACACCGGATAGCACTCCGTGCCAAACAAATATAGAGCGGATCAAACGGTCAGTGGCCCCCATGGTACGCAAAATGGCAATATCTGCGGCACGGTCTTTCACAGCCATCATCAGGGTTGAAACAATGTTAAAGCAAGCAACCCCAATAACCAGTACCATGACCAAATACATAATGGTACGCACCATTTGGATATCACGGTAAAGATAACCGTATTTCTGGTTCCAGCTTTTCAGGTACACATACACAGGCAGCGTAAAGCCGACTTCCCTTACGATACTCTGGGCCTCAAGCACGTTATCAACATTCAGCTCAATACCGGTGACCCCATCACCCATCGATAGATACTGCTGAGCATCTTTCAAAGGCACCAAGGCAAAGTTATGGTCAATCTGCCCGGCTAGAGCTAGTAGGCCGGCAACTTGAAGACGTATACGGTGAGGTGCTTTTAGCTTCAGGCTTGGATCCGGATTTGGGATCATCGCTGTGATCCAGTCCCCTACCCCAATACCCAGCTTATCTGCTACCCCTTGCCCCAGAATAACCTGCTGCTTGCCCGCTTCAAGGTTCGCCCAAGCATTGTCTTTGACAAACTGTGGCAGCACACTGACCTCTTTCTGTTTTTCAGGGTCAACGCCACGTACTTCAACCGCTTTGAGGCTGCTGCCTTTTTCAAGCAATGCCGTAAACTGAACATACGGTGCTGCCGCAGTCACTCGAGGGTGCTGCTCCACCAAATCCAACACAGGCTGCCAGTCCTCAAAAGGCGGGGTGACCGCCTCCAGCTCCCCATGAGGGATCACCGACAATACGCGGTTTTGCAGCTCGCGTTCGAATCCATTCATTGCCGAAAGGCCGATGATGATCACAGCCACGCCCACGGCAATACCAAGAGTCGAAGAGATCGAGATAAAAGAAACCATCCGGTTTCTTTGCTTGGCACGGCTGAAACGGCTACCGATAAATAGCGAAAGCGGTCGGAACATCAAGCCACCTCTACCTGCTGTAACTCACCGTCTTGCATATGCATACAACGGTCAAGCTTACCTGCAAGCTCATTATCATGGGTCACCACCAAAAAGGCCGTTCCGGACTCTTTGTTGAGCTTGCGCATCAAATCATAAATCTCGAGGGCGGTTTTATGATCCAAGTTACCTGTCGGTTCATCAGCCAATACCAGCGAAGGCTTGTTAACCAGAGCACGCGCTATAGCAACACGCTGGCGCTCACCACCACTGAGTTCGGACGGGCGATGTTCCAGTCTGTGCCCCAAGCCAACCAACTCTAGGATACTATGAGCCTGCGAACGCGCCTTGCCCGCCGCCACTCCGCCGATAAGCAAAGGCATCGCCACGTTCTCCACCGCGCTGAAATCGGCCAGCAGGTGGTGGAACTGGTAGACAAAGCCAATCTCTTGGTTGCGCAGTTTCGCCTGCTTGTTGGCACTCATGGCATTGAGCTTTTTGCCTTTGAAAAACACATCACCTTCACTTGGGTCATCCAATGCTCCGAGCAAATGCAATAGCGTACTCTTACCAGAGCCCGACGCCCCGACGATGCCGACCAGCTCGCCAGCATCCAGATGGAAACCCACCCCTTTGAGCACCTCTGTTTCAAGCTGGGCTTCACGATAAACTTTTCTCAAGCCCTGACAAACCAATAATGCATTACTCATAACGAAGTGCCTCAGCAGGACGAACCGATGCCGCCCGGTAGGAAGGAAAAACAGTTGCCAGCAGACTAAGAATAATAGCGCCGACGATAACTAAAATAATCTGAAGTGGAGAGATCACGACTGGCAATTGCCCGCCGGCAGAAATCAAATTCACGCCAAGAACAGTCAGTAAAGTATTGAGGTTTAATGCCAGTAAGGTACCTAAAATTCCGCCGATAATCGCACCGATCACACCACTACTGGCCCCTTGTACCATGAAGACCATTAGCACCTGGCGGCTGGACATACCCTGGGTTTTCAAAATAGCCACTTCGGCCTGTTTCTCCATCACCACCATAATCAGTGCCGAGATGATATTAAAAGCCGCCACGCCAATAATCAGCCCGAGCATCAGACCCATCATGTTCTTTTCCATTTTGACTGCCTGGAACAGTTCACCGCGTTGCTCACGCCAATCCGACCAAGTCATACCTTCAGGCAACGGTCGGTTGGCAAGCTCTGCGACGACAAATGGGTCATCAACGAACAAGCGCCACCCGGTGATTTGGCCCGGCTTAAACCTTAGCAAGCGCCCAGCATCATCAATGTGGGTCAATATCAACTGGCCGTCTACATCTGAGCCGGTATTGTACAAGCCCGCCACTTCAAAGTTGCGCTGGCTTGGGATCCGGCCAAGTGGTGTGTACTGGCTGGCACTGGTCACCATTAGCCGTACCTTGTCGCCCACCTTCACACCCAGTTGATTGGCAAGCGCCTGACCCAAGATAACCTTGTAGCTACCCGCTTCCAGATCCATGATATCGCCTTGGTTGACGTAATAACCCACCGGTTCGAAAGCTTCAGGGTCAACGCCAAGCAGCATACCCGCAGACAATGATTTAGCACTTTGCAGGATGGCTTCACTGCGGGTTAGCGGTGAGACCATATCAACGTGGGGAATTGACTTGAGCTCTTCTGGTGTTTGCTCGGTACGGGAGAGGTGACCATCTTGGCTTGAGATTACCGCTTGGGGCATCACACCAAGGATCCGCTCCTTGAGTTGCTGCTCAAAACCGTTCATAACAGACAATACGGTAACGAGGGAGAGTACCCCAACGGTAATACCCGCGGTCGACATATAGGAAACGAAACGGCTGAACCTATCTCCAGAGCGTCCTCTGAGATATCGCAGCCCGATAAAAAACGATACGGGATGAAACATAGATTAAGAAGATACCATCCTTATAAAAACTGTTCGAAAGCATACCTGTTGCAGCTTCCGATTACCATTAAGCGCAGTAAAAGTAATGTAAAAACAGCGGTTAAAACCCCCGCTCTTAGGCCTGCTTCACTTGTCCCAATGCAATTGCTGAGTGATAATCGTAGGATAGTTAAATTATATCGAGTGCGACATGAATCAGGACGAGTATTTTTCAGTCCATGCCGGATTGACCATCAATGTAGAACCGCTCCCAGTCGGTGAAAGTGTTCCCGATATGCTGGCTTTCCAGCAAGAAATCCCGCCCCTGTTTCGTATTGCCAGTGAATGCAGCAGCCTAGATGAAGGGCTCGAGCATTCTCTATCCCAACTCAAAAAAGATGAATTCAAAGCACTCTCTAATTACCTGACAGCACAAAACAACAAAATCAACTTGTTGCTCTCTTTTGTGCTTGCTCAACAAGATGACGCCAAACTGCGTTTCGTCACCCATACGTTCGGTGCCAGTCAGCTGTCCTACTTTTCAACGCAAGCATTGGCAGAGGGAAGCAAAGTCAGGCTCAAGCTGTTCCTCGATAACCCTGCCGCCGCTGTTTACGCCTATGCTGAAGTAACCCAGTGCCAACCTCAGCAGGATGGTAACTACGAGGTAGCCTTGAAATACGTATGCTTGATGGAAGATGACAGGGATCTGCTGATCCGAGCCGCCCTGCACTTCCAGCAAAAAATTCTGCGCCAACGCGCCCAACTGCGATCAGACAATAAAAGTTAATCATGAAAGCACAGTCTATTCTCTCTCTTCCATTACCGTCCAAACCAGGTGACAGCCGATTTATCGGTAATGTGTCTGGTGCTGCGCTGGCCCTTTCCGTCGCAGAACTGGCCCAAGATCATCAAGGGCCGATACTTGCTGTGGTGCCTGACACCCAAACGGCATTACGCCTTCAACCGGAAGTTAGCCAGTTTACTTCACAAGAAGTCAGCGTGTTCCCTGACTGGGAAACCTTGCCTTACGATAACTTCTCGCCGCACCAAGACATTATTTCAGACAGACTGACTCGCTTATACTCCCTGCCGCAGCAGGCTAACGGGGTGGTGTTGGTGCCTATCAGCACCCTACTACAACGTTTGACCCCACGGGCCTTCATCCACCAGCATGCGTTGATGGTGCGGAACGGCGATAGGCTATCACTGGATAAACTGCGCTTGCAGCTTGAAGCGTCGGGCTACCGCCATGTCGATCAGGTTATCGAACATGGTGAATACGCCAGCCGTGGTTCACTGATTGACTTGTTCCCGATGGGCAGCAACCAGCCTTACCGTATTGACTTCTTTGATGATGAAGTCGATTCAATCCGCCAGTTTGACCCGGAGAACCAGCGCTCTACCGGTGAAATCGAACAAATCCGATTACTGCCGGCACACGAATTCCCGACCGATGAAATTGCCATCGAAAACTTCCGCATGCGCTGGCGCGAGCGCTTCGAGGCACGTCGCGAGCCGGAATCAATTTACCAGCAAGTCAGCAAAAAAACCTGGCCTGCGGGTATCGAATATTGGCAGCCGCTATTTTTCGAGCAAACCGAAACCCTATTCGATTACCTGCCGGATAACAGCCTGCTCATTACCATCGGAGCGCTAGAGCCTGCCGTTGACCAATTCCTAGCGGATGCGGAATACCGCTTCGACCAACGCCGGGTCGACCCTTTGCGGCCTCTGCTTGAGCCCAAGGAGCTGTGGCTGACCAAAGATGAAATGTTCAGCCATTTCAAAACATTGCCACAGGTACGCATTCGCCATGATAGCGAACCTGAAAAAGCGGGCCGCTATAACCTACCGGTACAGCCGATCCCTGAGCTAACTATCAATCACCAGCTCAAGGAGCCACTGGCCGAGCTTCGCCGCTACTCGGAAAGCTACCCGGGCAAGATTATCTTTTCTGTCGCCTCTGAAGGCCGACGCGAAGCCCTGCTTGACCTGCTAGGCCGGATAAAACTCCGCCCTGTTGTAGCCCCGACGCTAACCGAAGCCTTGTCTGCCCCGGGCAAGTTCAGCCTGGTAATTGGTGCCGCAGAGCAAGGCTTTGTCTTGGAGCAACCTGAAGTTGCCCTGATCTGTGAGAGCGACCTTCTCGGTGAACGCGTGGTCCAGCGCCGCCGTCGCGACGAGAAGAAATCCGTCAATGCCGACACTATCATCCGCAACCTGGCCGAGCTCAAAGTCGGTCAGCCGGTTGTCCATATCGACCATGGCATCGGTCGCTATCAAGGGCTACAAACCCTAGAAGCCGGCGGGATGAAAACCGAATACGTCACCTTGGAATACCAAGGCGGTGCCAAACTCTATGTCCCGGTTGCCTCACTGCACCTTATAAGCCGCTACTCCGGTGGTGCAGAAGATAGCGCCCCTATCCACAAGCTAGGTGGCGAAACATGGGCCAAAGCCCGCAAGAAAGCGGCAGAGAAAGTACGTGATGTCGCTGCCGAGTTGCTTGATGTCTATGCCAAGCGCGAGATGAAACCTGGTCACAAGTTCAACCTTGACCGCGAAGCCTACGCTGATTTCTGTACCGGTTTCCCGTTCGAAGAAACCCACGACCAAGCGCTGGCTATCAACGCAGTACTGTCGGATATGTGCCAGCCTAAAGCCATGGATCGTTTGGTCTGTGGTGATGTGGGCTTCGGCAAAACAGAAGTGGCGATGCGGGCGGCCTTTGTCGCCGTCGACAACAACAAGCAGGTTACGGTATTGGTGCCGACCACCTTGCTCGCCCAACAGCACTTTGAAAACTTCCGTGACCGCTTTGCCAATACACCGGTACGGGTTGAAGTATTGTCACGCTTCAAAACCGCCAAGGAGCAGAAACAGATCTTGGCCGATATGGCCGAGGGCAAAATCGATATCCTGATCGGCACTCATAAGCTGCTCAATGCCTCGGTGGATTACCACGATTTGGGCCTACTGATTGTTGATGAAGAACACCGTTTCGGGGTTCGCCAGAAAGAGAAACTCAAGGCGATCCGTGCCGATGTCGATATCCTAACCCTGACCGCAACCCCGATCCCTCGTACCCTGAATATGGCGATGAGTGGGATGCGAGATCTGTCGATTATTGCGACGCCTCCAGCACGGCGCTTGGCTATCAAGACCTTTGTCCGCGAATCGGACGATGCCCTGGTTAGGGAAGCGGTACTGCGTGAGGTCATGCGTGGTGGCCAGGTTTACTTCCTGCACAATGATGTCGACTCCATTGAGAAAACTGCCGAGGATTTGGCCAAGCTTATCCCGGAAGCACGCATCACCTTTGCCCATGGCCAGATGCGTGAGCGTGAACTCGAAAAGATCATGAGTGACTTCTACCACCAGCGATTCAACCTGCTGGTATGTACCACCATCATCGAAACCGGTATCGACGTTCCGACCGCCAACACCATAGTGATCAACCGTGCCGACCACCTTGGTTTGGCCCAGCTTCACCAGCTTCGTGGCCGTGTCGGTCGATCACACCACCAAGCGTACGCCTATCTGCTTACACCGCATCCTAAGCGCATGACCAAAGATGCGGTCAAGCGACTCGAAGCCATTTCTTCACTGGAAGACTTGGGCGCAGGCTTTACCCTTGCTACCCATGATCTTGAAATCCGTGGTGCAGGTGAACTGCTTGGTGATGAACAAAGCGGCCAGATCCAATCGGTTGGCTTCACCCTTTACATGGAAATGCTTGAGCAGGCTGTCGAAGCCCTCAAAGAAGGTAAAGAGCCTTCCCTCGATGATCTACTACGCCAGCAAACTGAGGTTGAACTGCGCCTCCCAGCCTTGCTGCCTGAAGACTTCATTCCAGATATCAATACCCGACTGTCTTTGTACAAGCGCATAGCGAGTGCCAACGATGAAAAAGCGTTGGATGAACTCAAAGTTGAGCTTATCGACCGCTTTGGCTTGCTACCGGACCCAACCAGTAACCTCTTGGTACTTAACAAGATCAAGCTCAAAGCTGCAGGCATTGGCGTGCGCAAGATTGAAGCTGGTGAGAAAGGTGGCTTTATCGAGTTTAACCCGAATGCCAATATTGACCCTGGATTGCTGGTTGGCCTGCTGCAATCACAGCCACAGCATTTCCGGATGGAAGGTCCAACCAAGCTGAAAGTCATGGCGCCGATGAGTGACAGAAAAGACAGAATAAAGTATGTTGACGGTCTTCTAACAAAGTTGGCTGAAAACGCTCTATAATAGATAGCACTTAAGTGCGGAGTATTATCTTGAAAAATATCATTTATTTGCTGCTGTTCGCCATTAGCTGGCCGAGCCTTGCAGCCCGACAGTTTGATATCGAAGTGATCCTGTTCAAGCGCAACATTGCGCCTGAGCAAGTCAGCGAGTCTTGGCCTGATAGCCAAAAGCCTATCAACCTCAAAGGCGCTATCGACTTTGGTGATACTGCTCGCCTACAGGCTAGGGGGATACGCAAAATGCCATCCTCACAGTTTCAGCTCAACTCACAGTACAATAAGCTCAAGCAACATGCCGGCTTTACTCCACTGGCACACTTTGGCTGGCGCCAAGGTGATTTGAGCCGTGCTGCTGCACCACGTATTCACTTTACGGCAGGTGACGACTTCTCCGCCCAGTTTTTACCTGATGGCAGCCTGAAATCTGCCCAGTCGAGTGAGCCTATTGATGAGTCATTCAACGATGGCTTCGCCGAAGAGTCCCTCACGGACAATGACAACATTGAGCAAGAGGCTCAGTCCCTGCGCGAGCTAGACGGTACATTACGTGTGTATGTCCAGCACTTCCTGTTCACCGAAGCTAACTTTGCGCTTCGGGAGCCTAGCCGCCGTGAAGTGATTATTGGTGCTGAGCCACTTGATCCGATGGAAGGCTCAATCGAGCCGGAAGGTAATGTTCAGATTGGCCACCTGCAAGAAGTGAAGAAGCAAGTTAAAGTGGAAGAATTCCTTAAGGCTTACCAGTTCGAGCAGCAGCGTAAGATGCGTAGTGGTGAAACCCACTACCTTGATCACCCGCTAATGGGTATGGTGATCCAAATTCGCCGTATCGACGGTTAAAACCGCCAACGAGCAAGTACTGATTGATAAAGGGCTGCAAACGCAGCCCTTTTCACATTTTCAGCCACAATCCAAACAACGCCTGCGACAATTCCGCCTTACCCGTTTATGCTAACAATAGATACTGACGGAGACTGTGGACAGGATGAAAACAGACTACCAACTTACCAGCGAGCGCTTATTGCTTCGCCCCTACAAAAATGCCGACCTATTGGATTTGCTCGAGGCTATTCACCACTCCCAGCAAAGCCTTACCCCTTGGCTACCTTGGTGCCATGCCCAGTATAGCCAACACGATGCCCATGAGTGGATTCATGCCAGCCAACAGAATTGGGCTTACGACATCAGTTATGAGTTTGCTATCTTCGAACGCAGTACGGAGACGTTTATTGGTAGCACCTCCCTGAGCAATTTATCCGAGCTGACAAACTCAGCTGAAATGGGTTACTGGATCCGCTCCAGCGCCCAGCGGCAAGGCTATGCCAAGGAAGCATGCCAAGCTATCGCCCAGTTTGCCTTCGAGACTGTCGGCCTGACACGGATCGAAATTGTAACCCATACCGGCAACCTTGCCAGTCAACGTACAGCCCTCGCTACCAAAGCCCATTTCGAGTGCACAGCCCGAAACCGCATCATCACCCAGGACGGTCCGGTCGATGGTTTACTGTTCTCGCTCATCCCCAGTGATATTACCTCTTCTCCCCCACCTTTCACCCAGCAATAAGCTCTGCTACTATCAGCCAATGAATCAACACGATATGAGGAACTTACGTGTTTAAAATTATTCTGGGTATCGCCCTTGTTGCGCTCATCATCTTCTTTATGCAACGCTCCCAAGGCAACAAGCAAGCTGCTGCTGAAAATATCGAGGCCGGTGCAACCTTCCTGGCAGAGAACAAGGACAAAGAGGGAGTGCAAACCACCGCATCTGGCCTACAGTACTTGGTACTGCAAGAAGGTACAGGCACGGTACACCCGAAAGCAAGCGACAAAGTCACCGTCCACTACCACGGTACGCTACTAGACGGCACGGTATTCGACAGCTCGGTTGAACGCGGCGAGACTATCCAATTTGGCCTGAACCAGGTAATCAAAGGTTGGACAGAAGGTGTACAGCTGATGGTTGAGGGTGAGAAGACACGCTTCTTTGTCCCGGCTGAACTGGCCTACGGCAACAGAGCCATTGGCTCAATCCCACCGGGTTCGGTGCTGATCTTTGATGTTGAGCTGTTTAAAATCAACTAATTAGAGCCCAATACATCACAAGATCAAAAAAACCGCCAGAACTGGCGGTTTTTATTATTCTAATATCTTCACTCGCTATAAGACCTGATAAGGGCTTAACAACGACGGACATCCGGATGATTGGCACTTGCATTCTCATGATAGATATCTGCTAAGTATGTCGCCAAATCGGCTTCCTCAAGCTCTGGTGGGATCACCACATCATAGATACGGGCACGCATTGCAGTATCTGACTCTTTGAACAGTAACCAAAAGCCGTCTTTTCGTTGTACGGACATCTTGGTACCAAACACATCAAACAGCTGGAACATCATTGCTCTCCTTTATTGGCCCGTATCCCAACGCTGCTTAGTGAAGCTTCAAGTTAGGACGTAGTACTCGGTTAATTCGGCCAACCAGCATCATCAGGCTGGTTTTCACCACACCATGCAACGCGATTTGGTGCATACGGTATAGAGAAATGTATACCACGCGAGCAATACGGCCTTCAACCATCATCGAGCCTTTGGTCAAGTTACCCATCAAACTACCTACTGTTGAGAAGCGGCTTAGAGAAACTAGCGAACCATGATCACTGTAGACGTATGGTTTCTGCTCGCGGTCCGTAATTTTAGCAACGATGTTTGAGAAACAGCGGCTTGCCATCTGGTGTGCAGCTTGAGCACGAGGTGGGACGAAGCTACCGTCTTCCTGAGCACAAGATGCCAAATCACCAATCACATAGATGTCGTCATCGCGTGTGGTTTGCAGCGTCGGCTTAACAACCAACTGGTTGATACGGTTAGTTTCAAGACCTGCAATATCCTTGATGAAATCTGGCGCCTTGATACCTGCAGCCCATACCATGATTTGCGCCGGGATATGGTCGCCATCTTTAGTTGTCAGGCCAGTTTCGTCGGCTTTGGTAACCATCGTTGCGGTACGTACATTCACACCCAGCTTGGTCAGCTCGCTGTGGGCAGCAGAAGAGATACGCGGAGGCAGCGCAGGTAGAATTCGCTCACCGGCTTCAACCAGGTTCACGTTCAGGCGAGAGCTATCTAAGTCGCCAAAACCGTAGTTCTGCAGCTCTTTAACCGCATTGTGCAACTCAGCAGATAGTTCAACACCAGTTGCACCAGCACCGACAATCGCAATATCAACCGTTTTCTGTTCTTTGTTGGCGTGAAGCTTCAAGAACTGGTTATTCATTTGGGTACGGAAGCGGTGCGCCTGCTCAGGACTGTCAAGGAAGATACAGTTGTCACGCACACCCGGAGTGTTGAAGTCATTCGAAGTAGAGCCGATAGCCATAACCAGAATGTCATATTCCAGCTCGCGCTCAGGCATCAACAGCTCATCTTTCTTGTCGTAAAGTGGCGCGAGGGTGATCACCTTACGCTCACGATCGATGTCTTTGAGGCTACCCATCTGGAAGTCAAAAGAATGGTTCTTGGCATGGGCACGGTAGCTCAATGCATCTACCCCCGCGTCCATCGAGCCTGTTGCTACTTCGTGAAGCAAAGGTTTCCATAGGTGGCTTCCCTTACGGTCAACCAATGTGACCTTGGCACGTCCCTTACGCCCAAGAGTCCGGCCTAGCTTTGTTGCAAGCTCCAGACCGCCAGCACCACCGCCAACAACAATAATTCGAGTCATCACGACACTCCTTCCACAAATTTATAATTTTAAAATTCGAAATCTAATCTGGCCCGAGCTAGCTCCAGCCAACATAATTCTTTACTTTCAATGATTTAAATATGATTACTGAGGGATGCTTACAACATCTTCTTCATTTAATTAACTAAACTTTTTTTGATTTATCTCAAAAAAAGTTAAGATTTGCATTATAAGCCAATATTATTTCAAGGCAAGAAATAATTGATTAGGATCAAAACCTATAACCATGTTCGGTGTGTTGTTATCCAAAATGGCAAAAAAACAACTCAACCTTTATGGGTTTATCAGGATACCGCGAAGGAAGGATGGGCGTGTTGCATCGAGCAGACGGACATATGCCGCCTGCTTGAAACTGGATATGGACGTATCAGGAGTTTTCTTTGAATGCTTTTATCGTCTGCAGGTGCTGAGAGATTTTTTTGAATTTGTGGGTTTCTTTTTCGTCCCAGATAATCTGGTAAAAGTCGCCTAGAACCTCTTTGGTGTGGCTGTTATCTAGAATTTCATCTTGGGTAGAAAGAATACACAGGCAATTGCCTTCATTTTGCTTGCGAAAATCATTAACACACTTAGTGGAGATATCGGAGTATTCTTCAGGACGGTCGATACGACCTTCCATATTGCGCTCTGGGTACAGGTTAGGGTTGAAAATCACCTGCTTCATACCACACAAGAAGCCAATCCGTTCTGACCAGTATCCACCAAGTCCCACCCCACAGATCAGTGGCTGTTCATCAGCAGACTCTTCCTTTAGCTTATGCACTTCTTTCAAAAGATGCTGCATATCATGCTTAGGGTGTAGGGTACTGTAATTCACAAAACGCACATCAGGATCAATGAACTGAAGCTGCAATACTTTTTCATGATTGCCCGGGCTTGTTGAGTCAAAGCCATGCAGATAAATAATCATTTTTTTTCCCTATTGTGATTATCAGTAAAATCAATCTAACACGTTTTGTAGGGTTTGTTGACATTACTTTCACAAGAGGTGAGACAACCATCTAGTTATTGATTAATCAGTAGTGCTACATCCTTGCGTAGGTTGACCAGCTTGCGGTTCAAGTAGGCTTTCTGCTGTGGTGACATCGAGTGGTTAAGCCGACGCATGAGCTCAAAACGCCGGTTGAGGTAAAACCGGATTTCTGATTGGTACTGGGGGCTGTTTAAGGCAACCATATCACGCATCAATTGGGTAAACTGGCCTTTGAAAGCCGGTTGTTTTCGGCTTTTCATCAACTGCTGCCAACGTTCAAAATAGCCATTGCGCAGAGAGCGGAAAATCGGCGACATCTCCAATTGGTATCCGGCAAGTTCCGTCAGCATCTCCTCTTGCCTGCTGGTAAGGGACCCAACCCAGTCCCGGGTGAAATCTTGTAACCGCTCCGAGCGCTTGGCCAGTTGCTGAGGCTTGCTCAGCTTGTCCCTTTCGCGGTCAAAGTCAGCAAACCGCTGGCGCAGGCTCCCCTCAAACTGGGCAACCTGAGAATCATTCAAGCTGGCGAACATATCGGCCATAGGATCAGCAAGAATAGCAGCCGAGTCTTGCCCCAAGCGGGTAAACACGTTGTAGTATTCCTGCATCTGACCAAATGTCATCGGGTCGAGGAGGTCACCCTGCAGTCGGTCGATAGCCCTGTGGATTTTGGGCAGTTCTTGCCGGCGATGAAGAGAATGTGCGCGGTCGACGCCTTGGTCAAAACTGGATTCTTGCGATGAATTAAGGGAAACATAAGAAGAAAGGCGATAGTTCAGCCAGACATCTAAGTTGTTGTAAGCCAACCGGGTCGTACATCCCCCAACCAAGACGACTGCCAAAGTCACACCAGCCCACTTTGGAAGCAACTTGCTCATCACTACCCCCTCACCACACTCAACGATTAGGTTCCATCTTCCAATTTACGTAGCTGTTCGACACAAGGGATCATTGTGAATGCCTACCCCAGATGCGGCACAGCCGAGATCATGCCAAACATGAAAACGATATAAGTATAAAGACCCAACTCATTTGCATTTCGCACAAACTAGAGGGCGTTACTAATTGTAGTTGAGGAGATTTGAAAAGGTATTACTAATCAGAGAATTGCAGATTATTCCACAGCAGAGCTTGCAACGACTGCGCCTCACGGAGGTAGTCTTCATCAAGCCTTTCACCGCAGGCAAATTGATTGGCTCCAACATAGAACCACAACATGGCAAGGTAATCACACCAGGGATGCCAATATTCAACCGCAGAATGCCATCTTCTTTGAGTAATCGCATCGTGTACTCCAACCTGTTGGCAATATATATCGACAGCTTCTGATGGCTCCAACTGATTGGCAGCAATCGTCAATGCCAAGTCCAATGAGGGATCGCCAGCAGCAGCATATTCCCAATCGATCACTGTAAACCGATCATCAGGTGCAACAATTATGTTGTACCAGCCCAAATCATGGTGACAACATGTCTCTTCGAACCATTTTTTCACTGACTGCGCCTGGAAGAAAGCATGGATACGTTCAAGTTGGGGATCACCCGTGGCATCACCCATATACCGCCAGTAATGCGCACCACGTTGTTGAGGGTTGAGACGCCAGGAGGGTAAAGGTTGTTGGTGGATGGCCGCTTGCAGGGACATCAAAGTCGTTAGGGAAAACTCTTTGCTAGCAGTGTGCCCTTCAACCCAATCAACCAACAGTCCCTCATTGAAAAGGACAAAGGGTCTTGGCGCAAGAGTAGAGCATGGTGTTTTGAGGGTGCTCTGCAATACCAGGTGCTCATGTTGCCTAGAGACACCGAAGGCTTGCGAGGAAAATGAATGCGGACGCCATACCAGCGCATGGCGCTCGCCTGTTGCCTTGTGCGTAAGCACCACCTTCCAGCAGCGGTTGCTAAGGCCGCCGCTGAGAGGTTTGGCACTGACTAAATGATAATCCGGCAGCCTGAGCACAAATAACTCATGTAACGTATCAGTACTCATTCACCAAATCGTCTTTAGTTGCTTGCTTTAAGGGCACTTACCAGCCTAGAAGGCTCTTTGATTCCTGCTTGCGGATTTCAGTTTCATCAGCCCATTCGATAAGACCTGTTTTCAGATCCATCAAACGCATGGTCATCTTGTAGTAGACATCTTTGTCACTACCTGCTGATTTCACGATGCTCGACAGATTGCCGTAAAGCATGTACTCAGCACCAACCATCTGGCCAAATTGAATTGCGGTGCTCTGGTTGACCAGTTCATCATCGTTCTGGAAATTCAGCTGTTTGCGGACGTCCTCAACGCGGGTCATATCGACGAAGCGGAATTTACCTGAATTTAGCAGCTTAGTGCTGACAGAATCCGTGATGGACTCAGTATCAATGTGCTCACTGGTTTTGTTCTTGATGCTGTCGACCATAATGATAGGACGTTGGCCATTGCCAGTAATATAAGCTACCGAACCCGATGTCAGCATACTGTCTGTCATCTCTCCGGCAATCTTTTGCAAATCTGTTGAGCCAAACTCAATCGTAGTAGTCTCTGCCTGCTGGGCATCGCCGTAACTTACCTTCTGGGCACAACCGCCCATCAATGCTGCTACACCCATTAACGCGATTACGCTTTTTTTCATCGTCTTACCTTTATCTGTCAAACAGCACCGCTACAGTGCCAATCCCAAAATTAATAATCTGCTTTGCGGATATAAATCCGGTATTGGGTTGCCTGAGGGCTTCTGGCAACCGCTTGTAATGTCATTGTGTCTTTACCGTGGAGTACAACTTGACGCCAAGGGCTATCACTGCCGCTCACCTCAAGCCCCTGAGCGTCGTACCAATAAAAGCGGTACTGCAGGTTGAGATCGGAATCAATCTGGCTGGTCACTGGCACACCGGCCTTCAGGAGACCATTAACCACAGAGACATTGGCTTGCTCGATAGATAGGCGGTTAGCGAGATTTGGGTTGCCAATCACCACACTCTGGTTGCTACTCTCGATACTGATCCCCGAGGTTGTCGTCGAACAAGCCGCCAATCCAAGAACCATTCCCAATACAAGTAATATTCTCATCAGTTATTCCCCAATAACACTGACCAACCGGTCAGTTGATTTCCCTGACGTGACACCCAAACCATTGTTGTTCTGCCTGCTTTTACGTCTACGTCTATCTGATGGCCATTCCAAGCCAAATCATACTGCCCTGCTGCGACATCTTGCTGGGCAATCGCCACTGATGCTGGCAAGCTTTGCCAGCTTCGAGTATCTGGTTGTTCGGTGAGAGTATTGAAAATATTCGTCAACACATTACCAATATCATCACCTTTACTAGCTGCCGTTTTGCGCACTTCGTTTTTCGCTACCACCCGTAGGGCCTGTCGTAACACAATAACCGGCAGGTCTTCTTGCAAGCTGTAACGGGCCATACCATTAACATTGGCAACCTGGCTGTCTACCATCGGCTTGCCATTGAGCTGCAAGGGCGAATACATTTTTTGGGGTGGGTTCGGGTAGTACGGCAATGCAAGGTTGTAGATCACCCCATCCCCCCGGCTATCCGTCAACCAGATAGGCAAGCGCCAACCGTCCCTTGCCGATACGACCCCTTGCTCGTCAAAGACAATCACCCGGCCAGTATTTGCAGAAGGTGCTCGGTATTTACCGTAGCGGGCTTCGAGAGCTGGCAAATCATTGTCCATTCTCATCCGCGTTGCCAAACGCAACACAGTTTCGGCCACAAATGGATTGTTTGGTGCGACAGCCAAGGCCCGCTTATAGTCAATGTAAGCACTGTTCAGGTCGCCATCAGCTTCGTACAGCACACCGGATAAAAAGAACAAATAGCCGTTCTGGATGTTGCCCAGCTCGCTGCCCACATCAGGGTAACGCGCCAACACTGCACCGAGATTTTGATCCATCCCTTTGCGGCGGGCTTCTTTCGCCGCTTTGTTTAATTCCGCTTCTCGCTGCCGCTTAGCCGCTTCCTGTACCTGATTCGCCCTACGCACTTCAACCAGAGCGCCTTCTAGGCTGTTCTGCTGCAGATAGTTAAGCGCCAGGTACAAGTGTAAAAAACCCAGCTCGTAATCAGCGGGGCGGTAGGTAATCATATTGTCGTTGGTCAGCAACGCCCCCGCCTGGTTAAACCCTTCGGATATCTGGATGCTGGCCTGACGTTGCTGCTCCTTGACCGCATTGTCTGCCGACTGCAATGCACCGAAGCTTTGCGGGTATTGCCCAGCCACGAAGCCAACCCGGCCTTTCTCCATCCCGTCGAGGATTTCACCTGCAGGCGCATCAGGCAATACGTCCAACGCTTGCTGGTACAAGCCCTGCTGCATTGCCTGATGGGTCTTGCTGTTTGCCGCACTATAATGACTAAATAAGCTCTGGGTCGACAAATTCGCACAAGCGACCAGCCCCAGAGACAACACCGCTACGACGGCATGTTTTAACATCTTTTCGCTAACCCTAATCACTACCAAACAGATGAATCAGGAAACACCATGCCCATCTATTTGATATACAAAACCTGAATACCTCGCACCAACAGCAATGATGCTAAAAATACATGCCATCAGACTTTATCTTGGAAATTAAGTTCACTAATGAACAGCCCTACTCATTAAATTGGCCCTCAGGTAGAGGGCCCAATCAGCTCGAGACGTATTATTTAGCCCACGAGCTCGTTAGCCCACAAGCATTGGCCCTAGGGGACGGCCACCCAGTAAGTGCATATGAATGTGGTACACTTCTTGGCCACCATGTGGGTTACAGTTCATGATCAGGCGGTAACCGTCTTCAGCTACCCCTTCCTGCTCTGCCAGTTTGCGGGCAACGGTGAACAAGCGCCCCATCATTAATTCGTCTTCTGCCTCAACATCGTTGACGGTCGGCAGCAATTTATTCGGGATGATCAAAATATGGCTTGGCGCACGCGGGTTAATATCGCGAAAAGCCGTTACCAAGTCGTCCTGATAAAGAATATCAGCAGGGATTTCCTTACGAATAATCTTACTGAAAATGGTTTCTTCAGCCATGTCTTGCTCCATTTATCGTTATCAAATCTACACTTGCAGTATGCTCGACAACGTTGATAAGAGCAATATTGAACATTGTTTTTAATATTATTTCCAGTCTTTTTTCTACTCAAGTGTCCCCTTCAAGGAAAAGCACTCCTAGTTATCAGAGTGATAACTTTAGAGGATTCATTATATTGCGGGATAATAAAGTTATTTTTTGATGCAGCGGTCAAAGAATGTATGAAGCGAAATCATTTACTATTTGGCACGGTACTCAATAGCCTTAACAAGGATTTATTGTTGGGGTGAGTCAATAGTGACGCAATTTTGTTCGCTTTTTTTGCTTCTAAAATTTGAGGCGCCACATTTTGTACGAAGACAAAAACCATAATTCCAACTTCGTATTACATTGCCATAAGTAAGTTCTGCTGTCGCTTGCTTGTATTGTTTAGGGATATTATGAAGACAACGAAACAGACCTCAGTTATACGACGTATGTACTCCGGTATCGGCGTAATGGTAATACTCTTTGTTGCCACGCTGGTTATGATGCTAGATGGCACCAACCGGATCCACCAACAACTCCAAATTGTCACCAACCAATCTTTACCCTTGGTGTCGCTGTCCAACCAAGTCAGCGTCAGATTATTGGCTGCCGATAAAATCTACAAAGATTTCCTCACCAGCCAAGATCTGGAAAGGATGGATGTTTATGAAGATAACTTTGGCCATGCGCACCAACAATTCCTGACCGCTTTCGAGCAATTGGTGAATGCCTCGCAAGACAATGCAGCCTTGAGCGGCCAATTAGAAGCACTGATCGCATTGGAAAACCGTTACTTCCAAGAAGCCCGCACAGCAATGGATAATTACCGGGCTCAATTGCTAGCACAGGCTGATCGCCAGCAATCAGCCCGCCGCTTCCAGCAACTGCATAGCAGCCTGAGTAGCCGCATGAAAGACTATGTGGATGATCACGAAAGTATTTCGGTGAAAATGATTGCCAAGAATTACTTCGTCAAGCTGCAAGAAACTGAGGTTGTCACTTCTGACGCCCTCGCCACCGAAAACATCACTGTTATTGATGATGCAATAA
>NZ_JACSOF010000058.1:0-36778 GCF_014349205.1 Photobacterium sp. BZF1 | reverse complement strand
GAGTACATTAGTACTTCCCAAGGTAAACTCCATAATGAGCCATTAACTGCAACAGGGTATGGTAAATCTTGGAATACCCCGGGCAGAGAAAACTGAATGATGCGATCAAACAAAAACATGTTGTTGATCAAAAAAGATTTAGTCTCTGGATGAAAAAGGTATTCTACTAAACCAAGATTAGTGGACAAAGGACCAACGATAAGAATACAAAACAGTATCGAAGCCAATAGTGCTGGGAAAATTCTGAAAACACGTGAAATAGTGAAAACTTTAATACTATTTCGATCTATTAGACTTTTTGTAACTAAAATGCCACTTAAAAGAAAGAAGATATCGACAGCCAAACCAGAGATGACTGTTCCGAAGAAACTCGAAATGGGATCGCCTTTTGTTACACTCCCCTCAGCTAGGATAAAGCTATGAGAAAAAATGACGGCTAAAGCAGCTAATGCCCTGATTAAGTTAAAGTTATTATCTTTACTTTGAAGGTTGAATTCCAAGGTGTTCACTAATTTCTCCGAGGTGTTTTCGTGCTTTTTAGCGCCTTCGTTGAAGGCAACTGTATGATATTTTCTTAATCGTTATCTTGAAACGCGTACTTTAACTCAAATTAGCCACTAATTTCCATTGAAACTTCGTTAGTCTAGCTAATTCCCAGAGTTCTGAACTCTCAAATGAGTGAAAGTATTTAAATTTATGTTTTATAGGCTTTTTTATTAGCGCTAGGCTAGTTTCAACTAAATATTTTTGCTCAGTATTTCGTCATAGCTCCATTGAATAGTTCTACTTGTCCATTTTTCATGCGGTAATTCAGAAAGATGCTGCGTCAGAGAAACAACGAAGACAGTGAACATCACATCTGTCGAATATCCTCGGATCATCTTACTATCTACCAGTTATCATGTGGTTAGCTTAAGGGTTAGATTATTTAAAGCACCACAGCCCCATTACAATAAATCTATCTGCGGATCAGGCTCAGCCTTGGGTAACTCGACATCGGGTAGGTTTGCATCTGCCGCTTTTTGCTGCAGTAAGCGGTATAGCCGTGTTGCCAGTTCTGGCGCATGGTTGTTGTCCGGGGTATGGATGAACAGGTAAGGCTGCTTGCCGTCACGTAACCATTGGGGCAGGCGGACTAGCCAATTGGCAAAGAAAGCGTCGTTGCTGGCGTCATCGGGGTGGCCGATAAAGCGGATCATCGGTGAGTCTGCGGTGGCAATAGCATGCACCGGAACCTTAGGTTTTTTCTGGTGGGCGTCTATTACCGCTTCGGTAGTTGGCGGGGCGGCAAATACCGGGCGGCTATCCATGATAATGCGGTTGGCCCCTCGCTCGACCAGCAAGCGGTTGAGCTGTCTCTCTTCCTCCCCCTTGGCAAAGAATGCCGAGTGGCGTACTTCGACGCCCACAGGGTAGTTGGTTGGAAGTCTCTGCAAGAACTTTTCTAGAGCAGGTAGTGCGGTTGGGCCGAATTGGGCCGGAAGCTGGATTTTCCACAGGCCAACTTTACCCTCGAGCGGGGCCATGGTGGTAAAGAAATCGGCCAGCAACTGATCACAGTGCACCAACTGGTTTTGGTGGGTAATGGCTTGCGGCAGTTTAAAGGTGAAACGGAAGTTGTCTCCCGTCGCTTCATGCCATTTCTTAACTGTCGGGATCCCCGGCGTAGCATAGAAGGTCGTGTTGCCCTCGACCGTATGGAAAACCTCGGCATATCGAGCAAGCCTGTCACTCGCTTTACAGCCGCTACCATATAAACTTTGCTGCCACTGGTTATGGGACCACATGGCAAGGCCGAGGCGAACAGGGAGGTTAGCGTGAGTTGTGGACATGGCGAGGCTTCCAAACAGGGTTTACCCGTCATTGTGCTTAGGCTTTTAGTGCTAGGTCAATCTTTTAAGTCATTGATCTTGGATTTTTCCTTGATCTTATTGGGTACTTTTCCCTAAAGTGGTATTTCGCTTTATTTCCCCTGCATGTTCAAAATACAAAGTACTAGGCCAGAGGTTGGCTGCCAGCTCAATGGTTCGCTGTTGGGTCGGATTGCCAATTAATTCTCGTGGATCATGTATGTTGACGGCGCTTGGGTATATAATGCCTCGTTATTTTTGTCTCTCGGCCTGACTGAGCGCGATAGTTGCGCGATGTTTAACCAAATTGGCCGGGAAGGATTCAGTATGTGTGTGGTCGGCTGCTTCGGGCAGTGCCATACGCACAGGAAAGTTAGTAAACAGATCGGGAATTTCATATGCGCACCCAATATTGTGGTCACCTGAACAAGTCCCTAGCAGGGCAAACAGTAGAGTTATGCGGCTGGGTTAACCGTCGCCGTGATTTAGGCGGTCTTATCTTCATTGATATGCGAGATCGTGAAGGTATTGTTCAGGTTGTTGTTGATCCGGATATGAAAGATGTATTCGAGATCGCTAACCAACTGCGCAACGAATTCTGTATTCGCCTAACTGGTGAAGTACGTGTACGTCCAGAAAGCCAAGTAAACAAAGACATGGCAACGGGTGAAGTTGAAATCCTGGCGACTGGCCTGGAAATCATCAACCGCTCAGACGTGCTACCGCTAGACTTCAACCAGAAGAACACTGAAGAGCAGCGCCTTAAGTACCGTTACCTAGACCTACGTCGTCCTGAAATGAGCGACCGCATCAAGCTACGTGCGAAAGCATCGAGCTTTGTTCGCCGTTTCCTAGACAGCAACGACTTCCTAGATATCGAAACACCAGTTCTGACTAAAGCGACACCAGAAGGTGCACGTGACTACTTGGTACCTAGCCGTGTTCACAAAGGTAGCTTCTACGCTCTGCCTCAGTCACCACAGCTATTCAAGCAGCTGCTGATGATGTCTGGCTTCGATCGCTACTACCAGATCGTTAAGTGTTTCCGTGACGAAGACCTACGTGCTGACCGTCAGCCAGAATTCACCCAGATCGATATCGAAACCTCATTCATGTCTGCCGAGCAGGTACGTGGCGTGACTGAGCGTATGATCACTGAAATGTGGCAAGAGCTACTAAACGTAGACCTTGGCACTTTCCCTATCATGCCTTTCGAAGAAGCAATGCGCCGTTACGGCTCTGACAAGCCGGACCTACGTAACCCGCTTGAGCTTGTAGACGTAGCTGACATCTTGAAAGATGTTGACTTCAAAGTGTTCTCAGGCCCTGCAAACGACGAAAAAGGCCGTGTTGCAGTTATCCGCGTACCGGGTGGCGCTAAGCTAACACGTAAGCAAATCGACGAGTACACCAAGTTCGTTGGCATCTACGGTGCGAAAGGCTTGGCATGGATGAAGGTGAATGACCGCGAAGCTGGCTTTGAAGGTGTTCAGTCTCCAGTGGCTAAGTTCCTGAACGAAGAAGTGGTTGCACAGCTGCTTGACCGTACTCAGGCTGAGTCTGGCGATATCATCCTGTTCGGTGCAGACAAGAAGCGCATTGTTGAAGAAGCAATGGGCGCACTTCGTCTGAAGCTAGGTACTGATCTTGAGCTGACAGATACTAATGCTTGGGCACCGCTATGGGTTGTAGACTTCCCAATGTTCGAGGAAGACGACGAAGGTAACCTTCACGCGATGCACCACCCGTTCACATCTCCTCTTGGCGTGAGCCCGGAAGAGCTGAAAGCGAACCCAGCTGCAACTAACTCTAACGCTTACGACATGGTTATCAACGGCTACGAAGTTGGTGGTGGTTCTGTACGTATCCACAACGCTGAAATGCAGTCTGCAGTATTCGATCTTCTAGGTATTGATGCCGAAGAACAGCAGCTGAAGTTCGGCTTCCTATTGGATGCACTGAAGTTCGGTACACCACCACACGCTGGTCTGGCATTCGGCCTTGACCGTTTGGTGATGCTACTTTGCGGTACGGAAAACATCCGTGACGTGATTGCTTTCCCGAAAACAACGGCAGCTGCGTGTCTTCTGACAGACGCACCGAGCCTGGCTAACCCGGCCGCGCTTGAAGAGTTGGCGATTGCGGTCAACTTGGCGAAAGAAGAAAGCGCCGAGCAAGAGTAAGCAACAACCTTGAATAAGACTGGCCGAAAGGCCAGTCTTTGTTTTAGGGCTAAATTTACCCAACCTTTAATCTCAAGCCGAACCTGGCACTTAATTAAAAAATATTAGGTTGGTTATTCGTGGAACATTCGCCATTTGGCGAGCAAGAAATTGGAGTGTGATATGGCAGGTCATAGTAAATGGGCCAACATCCGACACCGTAAAGCGGCACAGGATGCCAAGCGCGGTAAGATCTTCACCAAGCTGATCCGTGAGATCGTCGTGGCTGCAAAAGAAGGCGGTGGCGACATCGACAATAACCCTCGCCTGCGCGCAGCAATTGATAAAGCACTATCAAACAACATGACCCGTGATACGGTCAACCGTGCTGTCAGCCGTGGTGCTGGTGGTGAAGGCGACGACAACATGGAAACCGTGATCTACGAAGGTTACGGGCCGGGTGGTACGGCGGTAATGGTTGAGTGTATGACTGACAACCGTAACCGCACGGTATCAGGCGTTCGCCATGCGTTCTCTAAAGCCGGTGGTAATTTGGGTACCGATGGCAGCGTGAACTACCTGTTCGACAAGAAAGGTGTAATTTCCTACGCAGCAGGCCTTGATGAAGACGCAGTGATGGAAGCGGCTCTGGAAGGCGGCGCGGATGATGTCGAAACCAATGACGACGGCTCTATCGATGTATACACTGCGCCAGCAGATTTCGGCCCGGTAAAAGATGCGTTGGACGCCGCTGGCTTTGAAGCCCAGAATGCTGAGGTGACTTTGGTTCCGTCTACCAAGGCAGAGTTGGATGCCGACACGGCACCTAAGCTACTGCGCTTGATTGATGCATTGGAAGATCAGGACGATGTCCAGGAAGTGTATCACAACGGTGATATTTCCGATGAGGTTGCGGCTCAGCTGTAACGTCTCAAGAGTATGTCTATTATTTTGGGGATAGACCCCGGCTCAAGGATCACCGGTTATGGGGTGATCCGTCAAGTTGGGCGACATCTTGAATACCTTGGCAGCGGATGTATCCGCACCTCTGTCGAGGATATCCCAGGCCGCCTCAAGCAAATCTATGCCGGGGTGAGTGAGGTGATTACTCAGTTCCAGCCCGATGTATTTGCTATCGAAGAAGTGTTCATGGGCAAGAATGCCAGCTCGGCACTGAAACTGGGCCAGGCCCGCGGTAGTGCGATTGTCGCGGCGGTGAATGCCGATCTTCCGGTCAGCGAGTACGCAGCCCGTTTAATCAAGCAGGCTGTGGTAGGTACCGGTGGAGCAGACAAGGCACAGGTACAGCACATGGTTTGTTCGGTACTTAAGCTTCCGGGTAAACCACAAGCGGATGCAGCCGATGCTTTGGCCGTGGCGATTTGTCATGCCCATACCCATAAAACACTGGTCGCTATGGCAGGTCAGGCCCGTGGCGCTCGTCGGGGACGTTATCGATAACTGCCTTTAATACAAAGTCTTATATTTCATAGTAAGATGCTTGCATAATGAGTGTTTGATCAAAAAAGCAGCCTTTGGCTGCTTTTTTGTTTTGTTGCGATATTGTTTCTTGGCATATATTGGTCGGAGGTCATATGACCAAGTGATGGTGATCGCTGCAGATCAACGCTAAAGAGCGAACAATAATAATTCAGACAGAATAAGGAACGGATTCCATGACGCCATTGGCTATTTGGCGTGCACTATTTATGCCTGCAAACGCAAGTTGGCAGGGCGATGGTGCTCGCTACGTCGATACTTTTTTGTTTTTTACCCTCACCTCTTTCTTTGTCGGCATATATAGCCTGTTCAAGTGGTATAGCCATGACCATAGTGCATTGGTGATGACTTCAGTTTTGCTGGTAATGCTTGAGTGCCTGGCCGGAATCACCTTTCGACTGAGCAAACAAGCAGAAGCGGCGTTGAATGTCGGATTTCTTGGCATGGTGATCCATGCGGTCAATATTATTTACCAAACCGGTGGCATCGTAGAATCGACCCAAGCTTTCTGGCTACCGTTATTGATTGTGGCGTTTTATTTATCGGCAAGGCTGTATATGGCTACCGCATGGTCATTGCTGGTTGTCATGGTATCCGGTTGGATGGTCAACAGTCACTTAGCCGGTCAGGTGTTTCCTAATGTTGAGCTTAATCCCTCGGCATTGGCGGTAGAAACCTGGTCTGGCTTTTTGCTACCCCTAGTTGTGATAGTGATGGCACAGGCATGGGCATCGCGCCAACGGCAGCAGGCTATTTCGCATGCTGAGTCTGCTCACCAGTCTAGTGAAGCAATTGCCGAGCAGGCTAAGCAGGGAGCGAGCCAGTTGGCTGAAGTGCTCGATAAGGCGAGTGGCAATGCTGCATCACTGAGTGATGTCTCTGCCGTGATTGAGCAGCAGTCGACCGAGTTGCACCAGCAGGTAGGGACTCTCAACTTAAACTGTGAATCACAGGCCAGTGCTGCCGAGCAGATGAGCGAGCAGGTTAAGCACCTTACCCAAGGTATGGAGGCCTCCGATCAGTTTGTGACCGAGTTGAAACAGCGCAGCGATATTATTTACCGTCAGGCGGAAACCAGTTCTGAATCTCTTCAGGCTTCCAAGGAAGCAATCGCCCGTATCTTGAGCAGTAATGATGAAATCATGTCGGTCGCCGATGTGATCACCTCGGTCGCAGAGCAAACTAATTTACTGGCACTTAATGCCGCGATAGAGGCCGCAAGAGCCGGCGAGCAGGGAAGGGGGTTTGCGGTTGTCGCCGATCAAGTTCGTGAACTGTCAGCCAAGAGCAATAGCTCTGCGGTGGATATCCGCGCTTTGCTTGAACGCAGCCGCCGTGAAGTATCACAAGGGCAGGCGGTTATCGAAAGCAGCACCACTGAGCTAACGGGGATCATCGAGCAAGTGAGCAGTATTTCTGGCGATGTGAGCCAATTGGCAGAAAATATTAGCCAGCAGGTCGAAGCGCTGAGGGAGTTGACGTCAGCCAGCCAGGCCGTGGCCAGCAGCGTAGTGGAAACCAATCAGGTATCTGATGCGGTAGCCTCGCAAGGAGCCTTGCTAGCAGAGCAGGTTGAGCGACTCAATGCACTGGCCGAAAGCCTGAATCAGGTCGTGGGACTGCGCCAGCGTATGGCGTGATGTTTGGCTTGGGGTAATCATCAGGCAGAAAAAAGAGCTGGATATACATCCAGCTCTTTACTATCCTAGAGCCAATTTTGTGGATTGAGAAAAGAGATCTTACTGTGATTGGCCGACTACGTGGAATCATCCTTGAAAAACAACCACCTGAAGTATTGCTTGAGGTGAACGGCATTGGCTATGAAGTCCAGATGCCGATGAGCTGCTTTTACGAGTTGCCAGAAGTTGGCCGTGAAGCGGTTATCTCTACTCACTTTGTGGTGCGTGAAGATGCGCAGTTGCTTTATGGTTTCAACAAGAAGAGTGAACGCGACCTGTTCCGCGAGGTGATTAAAGCTAACGGTGTAGGCCCTAAGCTTGGCCTTGCTATCCTATCGGCAATGACAGCTAGCCAGTTTGTCCTAAGCGTCGAGAATGAAGATGTGACAACCTTGGTGAAGATCCCTGGTGTTGGTAAGAAAACCGCCGAGCGCCTGGTGGTTGAAATGAAGGACCGCCTCAAAGGTTGGGGGGAGGGCGATCTGTTTACGCCAGCGCTGGATACCGCCGCATCGAATGCACCGGTACAAGATACAGCCTCCCAAGCCCGCGCCGAAGATGAAGCGGTCAGTGCCCTTGTTGCTCTTGGCTATAAACCACAGCAAGCATCGAAAGTGGTGGCTCAGGTTGCCCAGCCGGAAATGACTAGCGAAGCCATTATCCGTGACGCACTGCGTTCAATGGTTTAACTGCTGTTTTTATTGATTGTGAATGTAGGTAAGGCTTGATGATAGAAGCAGACAGACTGGTCGCCAGTGATTATCCGACAACGCGCGAAGAGGACATTATCGATCGCGCGATCCGCCCGAAATTGCTCGAAGACTACAAGGGGCAGGACCATGTCCGTGATCAGATGGAAATTTTCATCAAAGCAGCCAAATTGCGTGATGAAGCCCTGGATCATTTGTTGATTTTCGGCCCGCCAGGATTGGGTAAAACCACGCTTGCGAATATCGTCGCCAATGAAATGGGCGTGAGTATCCGCACGACTTCAGGCCCGGTGCTGGAAAAGGCCGGTGATTTGGCAGCGCTGCTGACCAACCTGGAAGAAAACGATGTGCTGTTCATCGATGAGATCCACCGACTCAGCCCACAGGTTGAAGAAGTGCTGTATCCGGCGATGGAAGACTACCAGTTGGATATCATGATTGGTGAAGGGCCGGCTGCCCGCTCTATCAAAATTGACCTGCCGCCATTTACCCTGATTGGTGCCACCACCCGTGCTGGTTCGTTGACCTCCCCGCTGCGCGACCGTTTCGGTATTACCCAGCGCCTTGAATATTACAAGGTGGAAGATCTCAAAGGTATCGTTCAGCGCAGTGCAAGTTGCCTCGATTTATCGATGGAAGAAGCCGGTGCGCTTGAAGTCGCGATGCGTGCCCGTGGCACACCGCGTATTGCCAACCGCTTGCTGCGCCGCGTGCGTGACTTTGCTGAGGTCAAAGGCAATGGTCATATCTGCCCGGATGTTGCCGCCAAGGCACTGGATATGCTCGATGTCGATAGCAGCGGTTTTGACTATATGGACCGTAAATTGCTGATGGCAATTATCGACAAGTTCATGGGCGGGCCGGTTGGTTTGGACAACCTTGCCGCGGCTATTGGTGAAGAGCGAGATACTATCGAAGATGTGCTAGAGCCGTATCTTATCCAGCAGGGCTTCCTGCAGCGTACGCCGCGAGGCCGTATTGCCACCCACCGTGCTTATCTGCATTTTGGGTTTGATGTGCCTGAATCAAAATAAGAAAAGGTTGCCTATGGGCAACCTTTTTTATTGGGGTGATAGCTGCCTAAACCAAGATCCGGGCAGCCACCACAGGGGGACAGTTTATGCAGGAAGCTAATTTATACAGGAAGCAATGCAGCACCCAGTACACCACTATCATCGCCAAGTTTTGCTTGGCGGATAGGGGTATTGCACACACCACCGAAGACATATTGGCCGAGCCGTGACGGCAGGTCATCATATAGGCTTTGTTGATTCGACATGCCCCCACCTAGCACAATAACGGCAGGGTCAAAGAAATTAATCACCTGGGCCAAAGCCCGAGCCAACTGATCGAGATAAAGCTCATAGTGTGCTTGGGCTGACTGGTCATGGCTAGCTCGCTCCATAATGTCTTTACTGTTAAGCGCAGTCTGGTGTTTTTGGTTATACCCTTTGGCAAAACCGGTTCCAGAGAGAAAGCTTTCGTTACAGACATTTCGACCGCAGTAACAGGGTTCGGGCGTGCCATCTGTAACCGGGTGGTAATCAGCTAAAGGGTTGTGGCCCCATTCACCGGCTACATTATTTGGCCCTTTGACAAGGTGCTTGTTATAAACAACACCGCCGCCACAACCTGTACCTAATATGGCACCAAAGCAGCTATGGAAGTCTTGCCCTGCACCGTTAATTGCCTCGCTAAGCGCAAAGCAGTCGGCATCATTGGCCAGCCATACTGGCTGCCCCAACTCCCGGCTCAAATCCTCTTTTAAGGCATTGCCATTGAGGATCAGAATATTGGAGTTCTTTATCTTGTCGCTATTCGGGCAGATAGCTCCCGGTAAGCCGATACCTATGCTAAATCGCTCTGGGATCTGGTTGGCTGCACAGCCCACGATCTGTTTTATTTGAGCGATGAACGCAATATAGCTCTGCTTTTCAGTTTCATAGCGCTGGTAGTAGACCTGAACACCTGCCGGAGAATATACAGCGGCGGCAATTTTGGTTCCACCAATATCAAGGCCAAGACGGTACATAGATTTCCTGCTGTTAAGTTAGTAGCCCAAAGGGACGTTAATGGTGAGTTTACCGATGGTTTCCATTCGGCTGTATTCGCCGCCAACCCAAGGGCTGTCATTGTAGTGGTAATCCCACATATCTTGGCCAACCAAGCCTGTTACTGTTATACCATTATCGAAAGTTTTACGGTAACTGGCTTCAATACGGGTGTAGAATTCGACGAATTTATCCCTTAGCACTTCGCTCGAATCATCCATACCGAGATAGAACTCGAGTTTGTTGTGCCACGTCAGCTTGAAGTTTTCGTGCTGGATAATATCAAACCACATTTCGTTCTCTGAACCATAATGGTACTTAATGCCATCTTTTGCCATGGTATCCAAGTAGTTACGGAAGCTCACGATAGAGCTTAGGCGGTCGTTCCATTTCGAGACAAGGAAGAAATTCATCACCTGCTGACGGTGTCCTCGGACGTTACCAGTATTGCCGTCTTCATGGAATTTACTCGCACCACCTAACACAATGTATTCGGTTAACAGTGGGCGGAAGTTCAAGGTGTGGCTGCCATTATCCCAAGGCGTGATACCGTTGGGAAAAGAGGTCAGGAAGTCAAACTGCAGGTAGTAGTCATTGGAACTCCAGTTGAAGTCATTGTTTGTATTTTTGAAGTTCCAGTCCCCTTCCCATGCAAAGGCTGGGCGGAAAGTCCACTCGCGACCCCAGAAATTCAAGCCACGGAAATGGTAACGCAGATGGGCCTCATGGTCCCAGTGGTAACCATTTTTGACCATCCCACGGCCATCATCAAAATCGGTGAAGTAATCAATACGGCGAAGGTCAAGCCACAGGTCTACATTTTCTGTTAGCTGAAGCATACCCTGCAACAGCTTCTTGTTGACTTCTACTTCATCACGGGAATATGGGTTGGGCGCATTATCGTAGTCATAACGGAAATGCCGATACTCGGTTTCATTCTGGATCCAGCCTCCATTATTGGCTATGGCGATGCTAGGTAAGAGGCTCAGTGCTACTGCTGCTGACAGAAGCGTGTTCTTTGTAGTAATTGTCATTATGGTCTCGCTAGATGTTCATTTGTCGCAGCGATTATTCAGCAAAAATTCAAGATTCATTCAGTGAATGGTGAATAAATCCTCAATAAGTGATCCTTATCGAAAGCCGGCTGCGATATCTCCCTCCCTGTGTGATGCCCATCACCTTCGTGTTTTTGTGAACTTGATCGTGCCCGGTGATGACTGGTTATTTTTAATGTTTTAAATCATATGATTACAGCTTTTTTCTGATTTATTCCTATCCTCTAACACGAATATTTTGACTTATTGAATGGCTTTGAAAACAGCCTGAACAATGTCGTGTGATCTTGATCGCTGCACTCATCACAAAACTACCCCCACTACGTGATATTGATCACCTGAATGAAAAAAAAGCCCGCGCAAATCTCGGGCTATGAAAATTTTTATTATTCTGCATTCGCTCCACCAACAAGGGGAAATATCCCTGAAATTTCGCTGTCGGCTAAGTGATTGATAAGAAAGAAAAGCTTCTTTTAGTTTGTTCTGCTAGCCGTTCTTTAGCAAAAAAGAGCAAAGTAAAAGAATATTTATGCAGAGGTTGATTATGTTACAGGCACTAAAAGGCCAATTGATTGCTTCGGTTCAGGCGCTGCCAGATGAACCATTACATGGCTCTGAGACCATGGTAAAAATGGCCGGCGCGGTATTGGATGGTGGGGCAAAAGCACTCCGTGTCCAATCAGTTGATGATATCCGTGCAGTAAAATCTGCCTTCCCTGAAATCCCTGTCATTGGCCTGATTAAACAAGATTACAGTGACTCGGAAATCTTCATTACGCCAACAAAGAAAGAAGTGATAGCTATCATAGAAGCGGGCGCAGAAATGGTTGCCTTGGATATGACAGGGCGTGCCCGACCAGCTAACGAACAAGTTGAAGAATTGGTCGAGCTTATCCATTCCGCAGGCCGCCAGGTGATGGCAGATATCGCTACTTACGAACAAGGCATCGTTGCTGAGGCGCTTGGCGCTGATTGTGTTTCCACCACTTTGTCAGGTTATACCCCGGAGACTCAACATCGCGGTGATACTCCCGATTTTTCTTTGATTCGCCGCTTAAGCCAGTCGCTATCCGTTCCCGTTATTGCCGAAGGCCGCATCTGGAGCCCAGCACAGTTGGGCCAGGTGTTGGCAGCCGGTGCATACACGGCGGTTGTTGGTTCAGCAATTACCCGTCCTCAGTTGATTGCCAAACGCTTCAGCGATGCCATGGCAAGCTACTCGGAGGATGTGTAATGAGTGAACTTGCTCTCGGGTTGGATTTGGGGGGAACCAAAATCCGGGCTGGGTTGATTGACCAAAAGGGTCAGTTGGTCATTGCCAATACCTATCCAACCGATATCTCCAACGGTCGTGAAGGTATTATGAATAGCATTATCAGTGCTATTGCACCACTGCTCACCCGCGCTCGCCGAGAAGGCAAGTTGTTGATGGGAATTGGTATTTCTGCTGCTGGTGTGATCAATGTGCGCTCCGGTACGGTTATCGACGCTACCGACAGCCTGCCGCAATGGCGTGGAACAAGGCTAGGTTATTTGCTCGAGGAAGAATTCGGCCTGCATGTTTGTACCGATAACGATGTCAACTGCGCGCTGCTCGGCGAGCAGTGGCTTGGTGGGGCAAAAGATTACCGAGACGTGGTGATGCTAACTCTGGGGACTGGGCTTGGTGGCGCGATGTCGAGTGGCGGTGAATTGGTTCATGGTGCTGGATTCCTGGCAGGCCACTGGGGCAGGATGGAAGTACCACACCCTTACCGCCCGCAACATTGGGTAACCCTCGAATCTTTGCTATCAGGCACAGGTTTACGTGAAACCTTGCTATTCCAATTGCCAGCACAGGAACATGATAACTACCCAGACGGTATAAGCATCATCCAAGCCTATGCTAACCGTGATCCCAAGGTGATCGTGGCTGTCGAAGACTTCTTCAAGTTGCTTGCAAAAACCATCGCCAACATTCGTTGGACCGTTGATCCTGAATTGGTACTGCTAGGCGGCGGGATGATCAACTCCCGTGATTATTGGTGGGACTTATTGGCCCGCCACCTCAAGGAATGCAGCGTGATGACCCCGATAAGGCCGGCAATCCTCGGTAATGATGCCGGTATGTACGGTGCAGCCCGTATGGTTTTCAACCACTTCGAATCAATCAAACATCAACAAGATTAAGACTTAACGGGCAGCTAAATGTGGCCTGGGATATAAATCATGACTAAGAAAATTTGTTCAGTTGTTTTTCATACGCATTGGGATAGGGAGTGGTACTTCCCGTTTGAAACATTTCGTGCTCGTTTGATCAGGGTAATGGAGCGGGTGGCATCAGCCCTTGAGAATCATGAACTTGATAGCTTTTTATTTGATGGCCAAGTGGTAGCGGCAGAAGATCTGCTGGCCACTTGTGAGCCTGAGTTGGCCGAGCGCCTGCATACCTTGATGCAACAAGGCCGCTTGGTATTGGGTCCATGGTATGTGATGGCGGATGAGTTTCTTTGCAGTGGTGAGAGCCTGATCCGAAACCTTGAGGTTGGCCGTAAACTGGCGCTGTCACTGGGTAACTACCAGAAGGTTGGTTACCTGCCAGATACTTTTGGCCACATTGGTCAGATGCCTCAGCTACTGCAAGGCTTCGATATAAATAATGCCGTGATGTGGCGTGGTATCGATCAGCAATCATCCGAGTTGTGCTGGCAGGCTGAAGATGGCAGTGAAGTATTCATGCTGTTTTTGACCGAAGGCTACTACCAGCACCCGTTGAACATCGACAACTTTGTTGAAGGCATCAACGTGTATCTCGATAAAATTACCGAGCGCGCTAGCGGTGACAAGTTGCTCCTGACTCAAGGTGGGGACCACCTGCGTCCTTCTGAGGGCAACATGGCTGAACGTATCGCACTGTTCAGCGCCCAGTCCGACCACTATCAGCTCAAGCAGAGCAACCTGACTGAATACATCAATGAACTACAGCAAGGGTTAGCGCTGGAGCAATTACCTGCTATGCAGGGTGAGCTGCGCGGTAATGAAAAAGCATTTGTACTGCCGGATGTACTGTCTACCCGCCGTTACCTCAAGCAACAGAACCAACAGGGTGAAGACCGCCTGACTGCACAAGTTGAGCCGTTGCTGGCAATGGCTCCGATCGAACATTACCCAAATAGATATTTGGAAGAAAGTTGGAAAATGCTGCTGGTACAGCATGCCCATGATTCTATTTGTGGCTGCTCTGTCGATGAAGTCCACCGAGAAATGGAGTCTAGGACTGAGAAACTGGCCCAACGTTGTGATGCCATGGAATCGATGGCTTTACTATCTCTCGGTTGTATCAGCGATGAAAAGAATGGTGAAGGTAACGTGGACCCGTTTGCCGATGATGCCCGCTTCACTTTGTTTAACCCAAGCCCTAAACGGTATAAAGGTTGGATCACCGAAAAGATCTTCCTTCAAGGCGAGTTACGTAAACACTTGGTGCTCACGCAACAGGGAGGCGATGAGTTTGAGCCTGTGGTGATTAAGGCTGAGCCAGGCTTCCGTTTCACCTCACCGATCGATGATTTCCCGGATCGGATTGAGGGCCACTGGTATGAGCTTGGCTTTATTTCTGAAGTTGAGGGGTTGTCCCATTGCGAGTTTACCGTGACTGAACGCCAGGCTGTGCAAATCGCCGAACAGGCATGCCGCCGCTCTATCGAAAATGATATCTACCGTATTGAACTGCAGGATGATGCCACGTTGGCTATCACCGACAAACGAAGCGGTAAGGTACTCAACGGGGTTGGCCGTATTGAAAGCAGTATGGATACGGGGGATAGCTACAACTTTGCGCCTCCTATGCAGGATAACTTTAGCCAGGCCAAGTTGAGCGGCAACCTGCAAACGCGCTTGCACCCATTATTCAGTGAACTGTGCTTTGATATTGAGTTGATGCAGCCTGCTGCGCTATCAGAGCACCGGCGCCATGCGGTAGAAACTGAGGTACTTAGTCATGGCCAGATGCAAGTGCGCCTGTTCAAGGGAAGCGAGCACATTGAGTGCCGCTTGGTGTGGCATAACAACGCCCGAGATCATCGCCTGTCATTGCATATCCCTACCGGCGAAAAACTTGATGTCACCCATGCCGATAGTGCGTTTGAAGTGGTTAACCGTGAAGTGGTTTATCAAGATAACAACCCAGTACAGGCGAATAGAGAGGCCAAGGTTTCAGTTAACCCGAGCCAGAGCTTTGTCCATGCTGGTGGGGTTCAGTACATCCATCAGGGAACACCAGAATACCGTGTGGTTGCAGATGACTGCGACGAACTGGCTATTACCCTGCTACGCAGTGTGGGCTGGTTGTCACGCCGTGATTTCTCAACCCGTGGCAATGGTGCAGGGCCAGACCTGCCCACCCCAGAAGCGCAGTGCCTTGGCCAGCATGAGTATCGCTTTAGCTTGGTGATGGCAGAGTTTGAACCGGCAGCGTCTTGCAACCGTGCTGCATGGTTCAGGCACAAGCCGATGTTGCTTCAAGGCCATAGCGAAAAATGGTTGGACAATGTGGTGCTCAGCAATGAGGCATTGCAGGTCTCTGCGGTCAGGCGCCTTGGGGATGAGCTTGAGCTGAGGGTATGGAACCCAACTTCAGACATCCAGCCATTTAGTCTAAATAAGGCTTACCGGGTGGTTGCCCTTGATGGCCGACACTTAGCGACGGTCTCAGAAATCAAACCAAAACAAATTCTTACAGTGCGTATCGCACACTTCCAATAATTTGAACGTTATGGGGCAGGCATGCCCCATCTACTCTGTAACTCTTGAGGCGAACTATGACGAACTTGGAACTGATTCGTTTATTTTTAATCGCGGCGATACTGGTTTACTTTGTGTATGCCATGATCACCAAGCGTATTTCCACTTTGATTGCTCTTCCAATAATGGGTGTGCTGACAGCAATGGTTGCCAGCGTGGGGACGTTGCCTTTGTTGGGGCTGTTTGCCCATGAAAACGCCCAAGGTGAAACCGTCCAAGGCATCATGAATGCGGTGCTTGGCGATGGTGCCAGAATGATGGCATCAACCATTGCAGCTTCTATTTTCGGTGGCGCCTTTGCGGTATTGCTTCGTAAAGTAGGGATTGCCGAAGCGATTATTAAAAAAGCTGCTGAGCTCGCTGGGGACCGTGTCCGCGTGATTGCCTTTATTTTCTACCTTGCGACAGTCGTTATCTTCTCGGCTATCGGTGGCCTTGGTGCTGTTATCCTGATTGGCTCGGTGGCACTGCCAATTATGATGACTGCAGGTATCTCGGGCACGGTGGCTGGCGCGATTATCTTGCTAGGCCTGACAACAGGTGGAGTCATGAACCCAGCTGGCTTTGCCTTTTTTGCAACCATCCTTGAGCCAGTGATTGCCGGTGGTTACGATGCCGCCTATGAGATTGTTGCCCGTATGGCAATTACCTTGTTTATTATCTCTGCCGTCGTCTCTGTCGGGTATATCCTGCTTAATGTGAAGAACTCACAGCGTAGTGCCTGGCATACCCGCAAAACCCAATCAGCCTATGAGCTTAGCAACTGGGCGCTGATTTCTCCTATTGTCCCGGTTGCTCTGGTATTGGGTTCAATCTACTTGCTACCGCAAGTTATTACGGCTGAATTGGCAATTATCGTCGGTATCCTCTACACCGTTTTTGTCTGCAAAATCAAAGATAAAGTAAATGCAATCGCCCAGTCTTTCGTACAGGGTACCCAAGAAGTGGCTGGTGCCGTGGTGCTGCTGATTGGCTTGGGTATCCTTATCCGGGGTGTCCAGTTCTATACCGTGACGCCGATTATTACTCCTGCTATCGAAACACTGGTTGCAATGCTGCAAAGCCCAATGACGTATGTGGTTGGCTTTACCCTTGCGACACCATTGGTGCTGTACCGTGGTCCATTGAACTCATGGGGTATCGGTGGCTCACTGCCTGCTATCTTTGCAACTGCCGGCTTCTCACCGATTGCTGTAGTTTGGGTACTTCGTTCAACCGGTATGATGCAGGGCTTCGGTGACCCGACAAACTCGCAGAATATCTGGATTGCCGACTTCGTCCAAGTTGACCCGAATGACATTACCAAAAGCTTGTTCTGGGTCGGCCTGGTGATCACCTTCATTGCCCTGACTTGGGCCATTGTTATCGACCAAATCCCATTGATTTAACCCACGGTGCGGGTGCCGGGCACCCGCTCATGCACACTGATAAGGTAGAGAAGAATGCGTAAAGTACGAATTGGTATTGATGTCGGTGGTACGTTTACCGATGCCGTGGTTATTGATAACCAGACGGGCGAAGTGATCGCCAAGGCCAAACGGCCAACAACCCACCACCATGAAGATGGTGTGGCCCAGGGCATTGTTGAGATCATCAACGAAGTGCTGACCAACAATAATATTTCCCCTGAGCAAGTGGTGTTTATTGCCCATGGCACGACACAGGCAACCAATGCCTTGTTGGAAGGCGACGTGGCAAAAGTTGGCATCATAGGGATGGGTAAGAGCAAGGCGGCATTCAACGAATTGAATGTCAAACATATTGAGTTGGCTCCGGGTAAGTTCCTTGAAACCGAGTTCAGCTATTTCGATGTAGATGAGATCACCAAAGAAAAAGCGGAACAGGCCATTAATGAGTTGGTTGCCCAAGGGTGCGAGGTGATTGTCGCTTCTGAAGCCTATGCGGTAGATGATCCTCATTTGGAAAAGCTTGTCACTGAACTGGCTCGAGAGAAGGGGCTTTATGCAACCAGTGGCCATGAGATCTCCCAGCTATATGGCCTACGGATGCGAACGCGAACTGCGGTAGTCAATGCATCGCTGATCCCGAAAATGATCGAAACGGCAAATATGACCGAGCAAGTGGTCAAGCGTGTCGGTATTCCTTCTGAGCTGATGATCATGCGTGCCGATGGCGGCGTGATGTCGGTGAACGAGGTCCGTCAGCGGCCAATCCTCACCATGCTATCTGGCCTGGCTGCCGGTGTTGCCGGCGCATTGATGTACGAAAAAATCTCCGACGGGGTGTTTTTTGAAGTTGGTGGTACCTCGATTGATATTTCAGTGATTAAAGACGGTAAAGTTATCGTCAATAATGCTCAAGTCGGTAAACATAAAACCTACCTCAAGGCACTGGATGTCCGTACCCTAGGTATTGCTGGTGGTTCGATGATCCGCATTGCCGGTGGCAAGGTCATTGATGTCGGTCCACGTTCGGCCCACCTTGCTGACAAGCACTATGAGTGTTTCGTCGATGCGCCGGTGACGAATGCCAAACTGAAGGAAATTACCCCGTTGCCGGGCGATAGCCCGGACCATGCGATTATTACGTCCGACCAGGGGGACTACGCCTATACCCTTGCTGGTGCCGCCAATATCCTTGGCTATGTCCCGGAAGATGATTACGCCTATGCCAATGTAGAAGCTGCACGTGTTGCGTGGCAACCGTTGGCGGAATACTGCGGTAAAACGGTTGAGGAAGTCGCTCGTGATGTGATGGATATTGCCTGTGAAAAGATTTGGAACATCGTTGGCCCGATGATCAAAGAGTACGAGGTGAACCCAGAGTATATCGAGTTTGTCGGTGGTGGCGGTAGTGCTGCGATTACCACATTCGCACTGGGTGAGAAATACGGCTTCAAAGCGAAAACGGCTAAGAACGCACCTTATATTTCAACGATTGGTGTGGCAATGGCGATGGTTCGTGAACAGATTGAACGTTCGGTGGTTGACCCGTCATCGAGTGATATCCAGAAGATCCGTGCCGATATTATGGATCAGATTGTTGCCCAGGGAGCCAAGGAAGAATCGGTTGAGATTGCCATTGAGGTAGACAAGCAACGTAATATCTTGATTGCCACAGCAACCGGCGCGACTGAGTTCTCCAATGATGGTGGGGCGGAGAACCTGACCGAAGAGGCCATTACCGCCAAGGTAGCAGATGTGTTTTCGGTGGACCGCAAATTGGTACAAGCCAAAGCCCAGTCTGGCGCGTTCCACATCGTCAAGGCACCGAAGGAGTCACGCAAGCTGTTCAATTTGATCCGCAAGACGGAAGAGCATTACGCAGTCGTGAAAAACGATGGCATGATCCCGCTTAAGCTTAAGGGCGCACAGTTTATCAAAACTGCCCGTAGCGGTTATGGTGATGCCCTTAACAACCTAGTTGCCCAGCTATCTTCCTATTCTGATGCTGGCCAGACTATCCCCAAAGTTTATGCTTTTACCGGATCGAGGATGTTTGACTACTCCGGATTATTTAGCACCGACCAGCTTAGTTCGATGATGAGTATGGATCTGGAACACCTTGATGCCCAGCAGGATGTCCTGCTGGTGGCTGCCAAAAAATAAAAGGGGTAAATGATGTCTGATACCGATTTTGCCTATGCGCTGAAGCAACTGGACATGGATAAATATGCCGCCAAGATCCCGGTAGATCAGCGTAAGGACATCGTGGAGCAGGCATTGGCATTGGGTGAGCGTGTGGCGGATGTATACCGCCACACCAACTTCCATCAGGCTTTTGAGCAAGCGGGCTACAAGATTGAATATACCCGAAATCTAAAGCAGGCCCTCAAGCACGGCTTGATGATGCGGGCAGAGATCATTGAAGACAACCTCGGCAAACGAGTGCTGATTTACCGCGACAGTATTGATCAGGCTATTGCGGATCTGTCTCGAATTGGCGTTGAGGCAAGTTCGGCAATGATCGAGTCACTCTATCTTGCTCACGAGTTTTTCCACTTGCTGGAAATATCAGGACAAGTTGAGGATCCGATCCTGCAACGCAAGGTTGTCAGGCTGACCCTGCTGGGTAAGTCGTTTTACGGCCACCTGCATTCCCCCTCTGAGATTGCCAGCAACCGCTTTGCCCACCGAACCTGCCAGGCACCATTTAACCCATTGCTAATTGACGAATTATTTATAGGGGATGAAAGTGAAACCCAATAAGACTTATGCTGGCTACGATGTTGTAGTGGTCGGTGGTGGTACGGCAGGTGTTGCTGCTGCTCTATCGGCATCATTGCAAGGATTGAAAGTGGCCTTGCTTGAGAAACGCATTGCGCTAACCGGCACCCAGGCTAATGCAATGGTTACGCCTTTTATGCCTTCCCATGTACATGGCTCTGCAACCGCGGATATGTTAACCCGTGCTTATCGCGAGCATATGGCAGGCCAGGGCCGTTTGACCCTGCCGGGAAATATGGAATTGTACTCCCCGGAGAGCTTCAAATTGCTCAATGAGCAAGTGTTGACTGAAAACGGTGTCGAGATATTTTACGATGCGACCGTGATAACTGCTGATACTGACAATGGGATAATTCAGTCAGTGACGGCACTGATTTTTGATAATTTCTACATGTTTGAAGCCGAGCAATTTATTGATGCTTCTGGTGACGCGCTATTATCGCGGTTTGCTGGTGCCCAGTTGATGACGGGTGATACCGATGGTAGCCGCCAGTCAGTATCGTTTCGTTTTGAAATGGCCAACATCAACTTTGACCGCCTGCGCCAGTACCTGGCTCAGGCGGATTACACCTTCTGTGATCCGGCAGATGAAACCTTCATGGAGTTTGTCCACGTGCCGGGTGTTGAAGCTTGCGGCGACCTCTTGGAAGTGTTTGCCAAGGCTCAGCAAAATGGCGAATTGACGCCAGAGATTGCACGTTACATCCAAGGTTTCTCGATGCCGGGTAAACCGGGCAGCCTGTCTTTCAACAACCCGCAAATGCCACAGTTGGGTAATGTTGAAGATCCCCAGGTCTTCTCGGAGTATGTGCGCTATGGCCGCAAGATGCAGCATCAACTGGCAGCTTTCCTTGCCGCTAATATTCCGGGGTTTGAGCAAGCGTTTATTTCCCAGGAAGCCAATATGCTCGGGGTCCGAGAGTCCAACCGCGTCAAAGGGCGTTATGTGATGACGGCTAATGACTATGCCCAGCGCCGCAAGTTCGATGATGGCATTGCGAGGGGGGATTGGTATATCGATATCCACAGCGATGACCTTGATGTCGAAGACGAGTCATTCAAGAAGAAATATGACAAGGGTGAATACTATGAGATCCCTTATCGTTCACTCGTTTGTGGGGAAGTGGCTAATTTAATTTTCGTTGGCAGGATCATTTCCTGTGATTTCAAAATGCAGTCGAGTATCCGTATTCAGCACACTTGCCGCGACATGGGGGATGCCGCAGGTCGTGCCTGTGCACTCGCCAAGCAGCATGGTATAGCCCTTAACCAAGTCAATGGCTGTGACCTTAAGGGGGAATGCTTATGAAAACCTTGTTTATTCCTTTAGACGAAAGGCCATGTAACAAACTCTACCCCGAGTACATTGCCAACACCGCCGATATTGAACTGGTTAACGTCCCCGATTCGCTGTTGAGTAATAAAAAGCGCCCGGCAAATACCGAGCAGATTTGGCAGTATGTGTTTGACAATATGGCAGGTGCTGATGCGGTGATCCTGTCGGTAGAAATGCTGATGTATGGTGGATTGATCCCATCTCGGCTTCATGCATTAGAGGAAGAAGACAAAGAAGCGTTTATTGCCAATCTTCGTCGCCTGCGGGATGAGTTCCCGGATACTAAAATCTACGCTTATAACTGCATTATGCGCTGTCCGAGCTATAGTTCCAGCGATGAAGAGCCCGAATACTATGACGATTTTGGTGCCGAAATCTTCAAAAGAAAGTACTTGCAGGACAAGCAGGCACGCCATGGCTTGGATGCCGATGAGAACGAGTGCCTTGCTGGCCTCCATGATGCAGTACCACAAAGTGTGCTAGCAGATTTTGAAAGCCGTCGTCGCTTCAACTCATCAGTCAACATGGCTGTCGCTGAACTGGTCAAAGACAAGGTCATTGATTTTCTGGTGATCCCTCAAGATGACTCCAGCCCATATGGGTATACTGCACTGGATCAGAAAAAAGTGTTGGAATACATCGAGCAGCAGGATCTCTCGTTTGATATTGCCATCTATCCCGGTGCTGATGAGGTGGGGGTAACCCTGCTTGGCCGGGCATTTAATGAATACCATGGCAAACTGCCGAAGGTCTTCCCATTCTATGCATCGACCCTTGGCCCGCAGATCATCCCACTATATGAAGATCGGCCGATGAATGAATCGGTGAAATCACATATTCGTGCCGTCGGTGGCCGATGGTGTGATAACAGCCAAGACGCCGATTTGGTATTAGCGATTAATGCACCGGGTAAGGTTATGCAGGAAGCCGCCCAGCAGGGTAATAAGGATCTAACCTATAGCTCTGGTCGAAACCTGCAGGACTTTGCGCTTAGGATCAAAGACTACCTAGAAGCGGGCAAGAAAGTCGTGGTGGCCGATAGTGCCTTTGCCAATGGTGGTGATCTTGAGCTAATCCGCTTTCTTAACAAACTTGGTATCCTTGGGCAGTTGGCCTCTTATAAAGGGTGGAATACCAACTGCAATACACTCGGGACAACCTTGGGAGCCGGGATGATAGCTGATATTGGGAAACCTGCTGTGGTAGAGAATGTGGCTTACCATGTACTCGAAGATGTCTGCTACCAGTCTGTGGTACGTAGCGAGTTGCTAGAGCGTTACTTCGCGGATGCGTCCTTCGGCCACACATCTTATAAGCCTGAGCTAGAGTCACAGGCAATGGAATATACAGCCCAGCGATTACTGCAACAATACCGTGATTTGACTGCGTGCTCTCTTCCGCAAGATATCACGGTAGAGACTTATGCACCGTGGGGAAGGACCTTCGAATTGGGTATAAAGCTAAAGGTGAACCGATGAATATGGTTGAGACCCCCTTGTTTGCCAATATCCAGCAGCTCATGCCGGCTCTGAGTCCGACATTAACTCAACTGGCAGTCTACATACGGGAGAACCCACAACAAGTGGTTAGGCTGACGGTGACTGATCTGGCCTTGCAGGCACAGGTCAGTGTATCTAGCGTCAGTCGCTTGTGTCGGGAGCTTGGCTACCGCAGTTATGCTGAGTTCAAACTGGCCCTGACCCTTGAATGTGGTCAACAAGACGACCCTGCTAAGGGCCCTGAGCCCTATCCGGTTTTCAACGAAGTCGACCAAGCCTTGCGTTTGACCAGACAGTTAATTGATGAGCCAAGCATGGAAAGATTTGTTAGCCATATCCACCATGCTCGGCATATTACCGTATTGGGGGTAGGGGCCAGCAGCATTGTCGCTGACTATTTGAGCTACCGGTTACTTAGGCTCGGTAAACGCGTAACGTGTTACCAGGACATGCATTTAGCAGCAATATCGGCTTCCCAGTTTGACCACCATGACACTTTGGTTGTGGTATCAAGCTCAGGTTCGACCAAGGATGTATTGCATGCTGTTAAGGTTGCCCACCAGACTGACTGTGCCATCCTCGCCCTGAGTAATGTGAAGTCGAGCCCGCTGTCGGAGTTGGCAGACTACCAACTGGTCGCTGCAGCCGCAGAGACAGCCGTTAATGGTGGGGCGCTAGCTGGTAAAGTTGGCTCGATGGTATTGGTTGACGTCCTGGTAAGCAAGATGCTTGCTATCAACGGGTACCATGATGCTGTTGTTGAGTCGGCAAATGCGGTCACTGACTTGCTTGTCTGAGGGGATTCTAGTTGGCATTGGGGTTAAGGGTATCTAATTCAGTTAGATAACAGTGATAACCATCTATACTCATAAAGATCAAGAAGGAGGTGTTAGATGGTTAAAGCTGGAATATTGATGTCAGCCTTATTTGCCCTAGCAAGTACTATGACCTGGGCTGAAAGTGCCGAAAAAACAACGAAAGCGGATTGTGACTGCGATAAGAAAGTCGTAGCAAAACACTATAAGTATGATCCAACAGGTAATTTGCCGCCGATGGAAGAGTTTACCAGCGCAATGAGCAACAGTAGCAGCGGAAGTTCTCATTAAACTGGGACTAAAATGAAAAACGAGGCCATAGGGCCTCGTTTTCGTTTTTACACCTAGCACAACTATTTTTTGTTTAATGGCTGTTTCTATCGTTACAAGTCTGTGACATATCGAGCGGGGCCACAGAAAGAAAATATTGTTCATTTAACAGCCGATAGAGCGCTTGCTTGCTTTGTGAACAGTTTCTAGCAGCTGCTTTTGTACATTTCAGCAAAGCTTGGTTGGTAAAGCGCAATGATTTTTTCAAAAATACGAGCCATATCTACTTCCTCAATCTAAATCAAAGTGGTTGGGGAAACAGCCTACAACCCGCCAAAAAGATGACTTTTACTCTCTGGGCGGCCTTATCTGTTTCTGGTGCTGATTATAGGCATTTTTAACTAATCCAAAAGCGAGTAAAATTTCACTTTCGCATAAATTAAACTAATCCGATTTTGATGTTGAGTGTCTATGTACCTACTGATTTGTCAGTAGTACACATGAATTAATGGCTATTGAATAACCAGTTAAAACATATTCAATCCTTTTTTTTCTAAGGATAAACACCCCGAATATGAAGGGATAAAACAGAATGTGAAGTGGCATTAATAGACCTGTTCAAGATTTAGAAGAGTAGGGTTTTAATATTGAGCTTCCAGTTGTTTAAACGGTGCTTAATAGTTTGATCTGGGTCAATCAAGATGCGGGTGGTTAATATTTGAGCGGTGTTTATTGATATTTATCAAAGCAAATTGTGCGATAAATCCATTGAGCCAAACGACGAATGCCAGTAATATTAGCAATGACTTTATTAGCTGTAGCTTAACAACAAATTAACTAATTTGGTACAGTATCGCAACATATCAGGGATGCCACTAATTATTTAAATAATGGCAACCAGGAAGGTGACAAATTGCGACTACGTTTGGCTACTTTTTGCTAAGCCCAACCATAAGTGCACTGTGTTGTACTGTCGTCAGTCAGCCTGGCGAAAGAAGGAGTTCTCAATGTTCACTGATATCGTCGAACTATCGCGGTTACAGTTCGCATTAACTGCGATGTATCACTTTTTGTTCGTCCCATTGACTCTTGGTATGGCGTTCCTACTCGCCATCATGGAGTCGGTTTACGTAATGACCGGAAAGCAAATCTACAAGGACATGACCAAGTTCTGGGGTAAGCTTTTTGCCATTAACTTCGCCCTTGGTGTTTCCACGGGCCTTACCATGGAGTTCCAGTTCGGTACTAACTGGGCGTACTACTCCCACTACGTAGGTGATATCTTCGGCGCGCCGCTGGCTATCGAAGCACTTATCGCTTTCTTCCTTGAATCTACCCTAGTTGGCCTGTTCTTCTTTGGTTGGGATCGTCTATCCAAGCGTCAGCACCTTGCTGTTACTTGGCTAGTTGCTCTTGGCTCTAACTTCTCGGCACTATGGATTCTTGTGGCAAATGGTTGGATGCAGAACCCTGTAGGTGCAGAGTTCAACTTCGAAACCATGCGTATGGAAATGGTCAGCTTTGCAGAAGTGGTACTTAACCCGGTTGCCCAGGTGAAATTTGTTCACACTGTCGCGTCTGGTTACGTAACAGGTGCGATGTTCGTACTGGCTATCAGTTCTTACTACATCCTTAAAGGCCGTGATATTGCCTTTGCTCGTCGTTCATTCGCGATTGCAGCAGCGTTCGGTATGGCGTCAATCCTATCTGTAATCGTTCTGGGTGACGAATCAGGTTACGAGCTAGGTGATGTTCAGCAAACTAAGCTAGCGGCTATCGAAGCTGAGTGGCATACAGAAGAAGCGCCTGCTGCATTCACTGTGTTTGGTGTCCCGAACCAGGAAACCATGGAAACTGACTACGCGATCAAGATCCCTTACGTTATGGGTATTATCGCTACGCGTTCTTTCGACACTGAAGTAACGGGTCTGCGTGACCTGAAAGCTGAGCACGAAGTACGTATCCGTAACGGTATGGTGGCTTACGGCCTGCTAGAGAAACTGCGTGCCGGTGACAAGACACCAGAAAACATCGCTGCGTTCGACGAAGTGAAACACGACCTTGGCTACGGCTTCCTACTTAAGCCTTATGCTGAAAACGTGGTTGATGCGACAGAAGAAGATATTGCCCGTGCAGCGGATGACTCTATCCCAACAGTATGGCCGCTATTCTGGAGCTTCCGTATCATGGTGGCATGTGGCTTCCTGATGCTGGGTATTATTGGTGCGGCATTCGTCCAGTCTTGCCGTCATAAGATCACCGAGAACAAGTGGGTACTGAAAGCAGCGCTTTACGGTCTACCTCTTCCTTGGATCGCAGTAGAAGCGGGTTGGTTTGTTGCAGAATACGGCCGTCAGCCATGGGCTGTGGGTGAGATCCTGCCGGTATCGATGGCGGTGTCCAACTTGGCACCATCAGATATCATCACTTCTTTGCTGGCAATTATTGCACTGTACACAGTGTTCCTGATTGCTGAATTGTACCTGATGATCAAGTTTGCTCGTCTAGGTCCTAGCAGCCTGAAAACTGGCCGCTACCACTTTGAAACTACCGATGCACCACAGAATGTTGTTGCGCGTCAGGTTGAAGCATAATCAGGGAGAGTTGAGCAATGTTTGAATATGAAGTATTGCGATTTATCTGGTGGGTGCTGATCGGTGTGCTATGCATCGGCTTTGCAGTCACAGATGGTTTTGACATGGGTGTAGGTGTACTGTCCCGTATTATCGGTAAGACAGACAGCGAACGCCGAGTAATGATTAACTCAATCGCCCCGCACTGGGACGGTAACCAAGTTTGGTTGATCACCGCAGGTGGTGCACTATTTGCAGCATGGCCTTTGGTTTACGCAACAGCGTTCTCTGGCTTCTACTTTGCCATGATCATTACGCTAGCGGCACTTTGGCTTCGTCCGATCGGTTTTGACTACCGTTCGAAAATTGAAGATCCAAAATGGCGTGAAGCTTGGGATAAAGCCATCTTCGTAGGTAGCTTTGTACCGCCAGTGATCTTTGGTGTGGCGTTCGGTAACCTGATGCAGGGTGTACCGTTTGAGCTGAACGAGTTCCTGATCCCGACTTACAAGGGTTCGTTCTTCGGTCTGCTTAACCCGTTTGCACTGCTATGCGGTATTGTGAGCATCCTGATGATCACTACCCAGGGTGCAGCTTACCTGCAGATGAAAACCACCGATGCTATCCGCGAGCGTGCCCGCCGCGTGGCCATGCTAACCTCTGTAGGTACGGCTGTGTTTTTTGCAATTGGCGGTATTTGGGCCCAGAGCATAGAAGGCTACATCGTGACGTCTGAAATCATGACTAACGCGCCTTCTAACCCGCTGACCAAAGAAGTAATGCGCCAGAGCGGTGCGCTGTTTGCTAACTTCGAAGCGTACCCACTATTGTGGATTGCGCCTTTGCTAGCGGTAGCAATGCCTGTACTAACAGTACTGTTTTCTCGTGCGAATCGCGCAGCACTGGCATTCGTTACATCGAGCCTGACTATGGCGGGTGTGATTTTGACGGCTGGTTTTGCATTGTTCCCGTTCATCATGCCTTCAAGCCTGGTTCCTAGCCACAGCTTGACTATGTGGGACGCAACGTCTTCTGAGCTGACCCTGAACATCATGACCGGTGTTGCAGCGGTGATGGTTCCGATTATCCTGGCGTACACCTCTTGGTGTTACTACAAGATGTTTGGCCGTCTTGATACCAAATATATCGAAGACAACAAGAACTCACTGTACTAAGGAGACAGACTATGTGGTATTTCGCTTGGATCCTGGGTGTGCTACTTGCTTGCTCATTCGGTATCATCAACGCGCTGTGGCTTGAAGCAACAGAAAATATGGATAAAGAGGAAACCGGTGAGTAACCTCGATCACTGGGTGAAGCGTGCCCATCAGTGGGTGGACTTCGGTCTACTACGCGTTGCGTCACTGCTGATGTCGATGGCATCGGCAGGGCTGGTGGTGTGGGAACCCACACTCTTCGCCCAGGCGATTGGCGGATTCGGACCGGTCATCTCGCCAGCCCTGATTTGGGCAACGTGTGCAGCTATGGTCTTCGGCGTTGGCTTTGTCCCCCGCCGTTGGTACTGGCAGGTGTTTTTCACCCCGTACGTATCGTTGCCTATCTTGGCTTACATTTTGTTTTTGCGTTTAACGTAACAAATTGATTTCAAACTGTTCACGCTGATACAAAAGCATACAATTGAAACAGCCCATTGCAATTGAGTAATGGGCTGTTTTTTTATATCTGGATAAAATGCCAACAGGTAGGGCAGCACAGGGAGTGATAGGATCATCAAAAAGTAAAACTCTGCCTGTTAACTGTTAATGCATGATTCCAATCTGGTAGCCAAGTTAGGTATAGTAAGCCCTTGGGCAAAAGCCCAGATACATTGGCACAAGTGATTGAACACCAAGGTTGGAATGATAATGACCGAAGAGCACCTGTTTGAATGGCCTATCAGGGTTTACTATGAAGACACTGACGTAGGCGGCCTTGTTTATCATGCTAACTATATTAAGTTTTTTGAGCGGGCGAGGACGGAACTCTTCCGCTCCATCGGTGTCAGTCTTAACGACTTGTTCGCCGAAAAAGCCAGCTTTGTGATTCGGCATTTAGAGATTGATTACCTCAAGGGTGCCAAATTGGATGATCAACTTGTTGTACGGACCTGGCCTAATACTATACGCCGGGCGTCGATCGAATTTTGTCAGGTTTTAGTTAACACTAGCGGGCAAACCTTGTGTAGCGCATCGATTCAGGTAGCCTGTGTCCACCCCGATACGTTGAAACCTATCAAGATCCCAGAACATATTTTATCGGAGATAACTAAGTGACTGAACTTTCGATTTTAGATCTTTTCCTGCAGGCGAGTCTGCTAGGTAAGGTCGTTGTAATCATTTTGATGTGTATGTCCGTTGCATCATGGACCATGATCATCAAACGTTCTCAGGTCTTGTCACGGGCCAAAACGAATGTGGAGCGTTTCGAAGACCGCTTCTGGTCTGGGGTCGATCTGTCGCAGCTATACCAAGAGGTAGAAGCGCGCAAAGACAGCCTGACCGGGACCGAACAAATTTTCCATGCCGGTTTCAAAGAATTCGCCCGGCTCCACCGCAACAACGGCAAAGCGCCGGAAGCGGTCATGGAAGGGACGGGACGTGCGATGCGTGTTGCCATGTCTCGTGAAGTCGAAGAGCTTGAAACCAACCTGCCATTCCTTGCAACCGTAGGTTCGATCAGCCCATATATTGGCCTGTTCGGTACGGTGTGGGGGGTAATGCATGCCTTCATTGCACTTGGTGCAGTAAAGCAAGCCACGCTTGCCATGGTTGCGCCGGGTATTGCCGAATCCCTGATCGCAACAGCGATCGGCCTATTTGCAGCGATCCCTGCGGTTATTTTCTTTAACAAGCTGACCAACCAGGTGGCCAAGCTTGAGCACTCTTATGCCACATTTATGGATGAGTTTTCTAGCATCCTGCACCGTCAGGCATTTGCTGCTCAGCAGGAGTAACCGCGATGGCTTATCAACCGAAAAAGCGCAAGGTTACTTGCGAGATTAACATTGTTCCCTATATCGACGTGATGTTCGTCTTGCTGATCATCTTTATGGTAACAGCCCCTTTTGTCACCCAGGGCGTTGACGTTGATTTGCCGAGCACTACAACGGCCAAGACTGCAGCGGAACTGGTTGGTGAAAACAATGAAAAGTCGCCGATTATTGTTGAAGTTGACCAAGATGGTCACCTTGGCATTAGTGTTGATGATCGGGAAATGCAACGTGGACTGGGGCTAAATGAACTGTTAACCCGTGTTCGCGCCGAATTGCAGCTTAATCCTGAATCAGCGGTGCTGGTTGGTGGTGATGCACGTGCACCGTATGCTTATATCATCGAGACTCTCGATGCACTTAATCAAGCCGGTGTAGGGTCAGTAGGTCTGATGACCGAACCTCTAGAGCAATAAGCAGGCAGGCAGGATGAAAAAGAGAGAATACAGTGCTGCCTTCATTATTTCGTTACTTATGCATGGTTCACTGGTCGCAATGTTGTTGTGGGGAACGGATTTCATCATGACAAAACCCAAGCCATCGGGAAACATCGTTCAGGCGGTGGTGGTCGATCCGGCTTTGGTGAACCAGCAAGCTCAGCGTATTCGCCAGCAGCGTGAGGCAGCAAAAGCTGCCGAGCAGGACAGGTTAAAGCGTTTGGAGCAGCAAGCTGATGCATTGGAAAAGATGCGTCAGGAAGAAGAACAAAGGTTACGCCAGCTCAAGGCTGACAAGCTGAAAGCGGAAAAAGAAGCACGTGAAGCTGAGCAAGAGCGTCAGCGGGTAGCTGCCGAACGAGCAAAAGCGGCGGAAGAAAAACGTAAGGCTGATGAGGCTGCACGTGTTGCCCGCGAGCAAGCTGCCAAAGCTGAAGCAGACCGCAAGGCGAAGCAGGAAGCGGCTGCGAAAGCAGAAGCGGAGCGCCAGCGCCAGATAGCCGAACAACGTAAGGCAGAAGAAGCAAAACGTCAGGCAGAAGCCGCTGCTGCGAAAGCAGAAGCAGAGCGCCAGGCACAGATAGCTGCCAAGAAGAAAGCCGAAGAAGAAGCCCGCAAAGCGGAGGCTGCCCGTAAGGAAGCCGAACGTAAAGCGGCAGAGGCCCGTGAACAACAGCGCCAGCAGGAAGCGGCACTGAATGATATGTTCGCAGGTCTCGAAGCTGAGTCTGAGCAGCGAGGCGGTGCCCGCGGCCAGTTCGTGGCGGACGAAACCCAGCGCTACGGAGCCATCTATACCCAGATGATCCAGCAGAACTTGTTGGTAGAGCAAAACTTTATCGGCAAGGAGTGTGTGATCCGTATGCGTTTGTCGAGCAATGGTTTGGTACTTGATGCGTCGGAAGACAGTGGTGACAGTGCGGTTTGCCGTGCAGCGAAAGCGGCGGTGGTCAAAGTCAGCCAGTTCCCGATGCCGGAAGACCCAGCCGTTGTCGAGCAGCTTCGTAATATCAGACTAACAGTAAGCCCGCAATAAGGAAGGAGTAATGATGAAACGTTGGTTAATGGGATTGTGCGTGGCGCTGTTGAGTTTCAGCCAAATCGCACAGGCAGAATTGGAGTTGGTGATCACCGAAGGGGTGGATTCTGCCCGTCCAATCGGTGTCGTGCCTTTTAAATGGGAAGGTGCTGGCCAAATGCCGACCGATATCTCGGCCGTCATTGCTTCTGACTTGCGTCGAAGCGGTAAGTTTTCACCGGTGTCGACCAGTAATATGCCGCAAACCCCTTCGAATGAAGAGCAGGTAGACTACAACGCCTGGACGTCAATGGGTGTCGATGCCCTGGTCACCGGTACGGTAACCATGAACGAGCAAGGCAATTATGTCATCAATTACCAGTTGATTGACGTGGTACGCGGCCAGTTGACTAGCGGCCAGAGCCGTGGCTTGGAAAACGGTGAGTTGGTAATGACCAAAGATCACCTGCTGATCAACAACCGAGCAACGGTGAAAGAGTCCCGCCTGCGCCACTATGCCCACCGTATTTCAGACATCGTCTATGAAAGGCTGACGGGTGAAAAAGGGGCATTCCTTACGCGTATTGCCTATGTGGTGATTGATGACAAGGCCCAATACCCGTACCAGTTGCGTGTGGCGGATTACGATGGCTTCAATGAGCGCCTGGTGCTGAAATCCCAGCAGCCGTTGATGTCACCATCATGGTCACCTGATGGCAGCAAACTGGCGTACGTGAGCTTTGAGAACCAGCAGGCGCAGATCTTTATCATGGATATCTATAAGGGTACCCGTGAGATGGTGTCGTCTTTCCCGCGCCATAACGGCAACCCGCGCTTCTCGCCAGATGGCAAGAAGTTGGCGATGGTACTGTCGAAGAGCGGTAGCTTGCAGATCTACATTAAAGACTTGGAAACCAAGGAATTGAAGCAGATCACCCGTGGCCGGGCGAATAATACTGAAGCATTTTGGGACCCGAACGGTGACTCTTTGATATTTACCTCAGACAGAGGTGGTAACCCACAGATATATAGAGTAAATTTAGCTGACGGTTCGACTAAGCGCCTGACTTGGCAAGGAAGTCAGAACCTCGGTGGTCAATTGACGCCTGATGGCCGGTTCCTCGTAATGGTGAACAGGTCTGATTCTGGCTATAACATTGCCAAGCAAGATTTGAAAACCAATGCGGTGCAGGTATTGACCAAGACATTTTTGGATGAGTCACCAAGCATTGCGCCAAATGGCGGTATGGTGATTTACAGCTCGGTGAATAATAAATCTAACGAGTTGTCGCTCGTGTCGATTGATGGGCGATTCAAAGCAAGATTACCTGCCACTAACGGTAGGGTAAGGGCTCCGGCTTGGGGACCTTTCCTTTAAGTTAGTCGCAATAAGCAATAAAAAAAGGAAAATAAAATGCAACTGAACAAAGTTTTAAAGGGTTTGGCAATTGCGCTGCCAATGTTCACTCTAGCGGCGTGTAGCTCAAGTGATAGCACAGATAGCTCTGCGGCATCAGAGACTAACACTGGTTCAACGACTGAGCAGTCAACCGTTGTGACTTCGCCAGTAGAGCAAGAGCCGGTACTTTCTGAGCAGGAGCTTCGCAGCCAGCAGCTACGTCAAGAGCAAACTATCTACTTCAAGTTTGACAACGCTGAAATTCAGCCTGACTACCAGGATATGCTAACTGCACACGCTGAATACCTTCGCGACAACGCGGAAGTTAAAGTGATTGTTGAAGGTCACGCTGATGAGCGCGGTACGCCAGAGTACAACATCGCCCTAGGTGAGCGCCGTGCAAACGCAGTTGCTAAGTACCTTCAGGCGCTAGGCGTGTCTGCTAGCCAGATCTCAATTGTTAGCTACGGTGAAGAAAAGCCTCTAGTTCTAGGCCACACTGAAGCTGACTACGCCAAGAACCGTCGTTCGGTTCTGGTTTACTAAGTCATAATAGGTAATTACGATGAACAGTAACACAATGCGAAAGCTCGCATTTACGTTGCTGGTTGGTGCGGCGACCCAGGTGGTCGCCGCACCTGCTCCTGTTACTGAAATTAGCGGTAACAGTGCGCAGGGCGGTAGCCTGGAACGTCTGGAAAGGATGATTGAGGCCCGCAACCAGGTGCAGTTGGATATGCAACGGCAACTGGATCAGCTGGCAACCGAAATGGATGAGCTACGAGGGATCGTAGAAAGAAACAGCTATGATCTTAGCCAGATGCTTGAGCGACAGCGCGAGCTATACCGTGAGATCGACGCCCTGAGCCGTCAGCCGCAAGCCAAGCCTGCGGAAGAAAAAGCGTCTGAGAAGGTTAGTACCGAAGTGTATTCCGGTAATGTAGGCGAAAACGAAGCGTACGAATCTGCTGTAAACCTGATCTTGAAAGAGAAGGATTACACCGGAGCGATCACAGCATTTAAAGGGTTCCTTACTACTTACCCTGAATCAAGTTACAAGCCGAATGCACATTACTGGCTTGGTCAGCTTTACTTCACTCAGAACCAGCTACCTGATGCCGCAGAGCAATTCACCGCGGTTGCCAGTTTTGAGAAGTCCAACAAGCGTGCTGATGCGTTGCTCAAGCTAGGTATCATTGCCGAGCGTAGCAACAAGACAGCAGACGCGAAAAAATACTATCAGCAAGTCATCTCAGCCTACCCGAACTCAACCAGTTCGCGGCAGGCGCAAAGTAATCTTGATAAGCTTTAAGCGCTTGCTCGGATAGATATAAGAAGGCCGTTGATACGGCCTTTTTTGATCCATGCTATTTGAACGTTTGCGGTGTATAATGCGCGGATTGTACATGGACAGCAATAGAGCAACCGAGCTATGAGTCTAACATTTGATCCCTCTGAAATGGTCTATCCGTTTCCACCTAAGCCAACCCCGCTAACTGTCGAAGAACAGCAGGCGTACAAGGCAAAAATCAAGGCATTGCTAAAGGAAAAAGACGCAGTGCTGGTGGCCCACTATTACACCGACCCTGAAATCCAGGCTCTGGCGGAAGAGACCGGCGGCTTTGTTGGCGATTCTCTTGAAATGGCCAAGTTCGGTAACCAGCATCCAGCCAAAACGCTCGTGATCTGCGGTGTGCGCTTTATGGGTGAGTCAGCCAAGATCCTGACTCCGGAAAAGCGTGTTTTGATGCCAACACTGGAAGCCGAGTGTTCACTCGACCTTGGTTGCCCGATTGATGAGTTCAGCAAGTTCTGCGATGCGCACCCAGATCATACTGTCGTTGTGTATGCCAATACATCAGCAGCGGTAAAAGCACGTGCTGACTGGGTGGTAACCTCAAGTATCGCGCTAGAGATCGTTGAACACCTAGATAGCGATGACAGGAAAATTATCTGGGGCCCAGACCGCCACCTTGGCTCTTACATCCAAAAGCAAACGGGTGCCGATATGCTGTTGTGGCAGGGCGAATGTGTCGTGCATGACGAATTTTCGGCTAAAGCGCTGCGTGACATGAAAAATGTCTACCCAGATGCCGCGATTCTGGTTCACCCTGAATCACCAGCCAGTGTTGTCGCACTTGCTGATGCTGTTGGCTCGACCAGTCAGCTGATCAAAGCGGCGAAAGCGCTTCCTAACCAGCAACTGATTGTTGCCACTGACAAAGGCATCTTCTTCAAGATGCAACAGATGGTGCCGGGCAAAGAGCTGATTGAAGCACCAACTGCCGGTGCGGGCGCGACTTGCCGTAGCTGTGCTCATTGTCCGTGGATGGCAATGAATGGCCTTAAAGCCATTGAGCAAGGTCTGCGTGAAGGCGGTGAACAGCATGAAATCTTCGTTGATGAATCACTGCGTGAGAAATCGTTGATCCCGCTGAACCGTATGCTGGATTTTGCGGCCCAGCTGCAGGTTAACGTGAAGGGTAATGCGTAAAGCATCAATGTATTGCAAAAAGAGCGACCTTGGGTCGCTCTTTTTCTATGTGCTACAGCGGGTCTTGGATTAGACTCTACGTTTTAAGGAAGGAGATCTCGAATGGGACAGACAATGCTGACCGTCGCTTTGCCCATTGCGTTGGCATGGATGATGTATTGTGTTGGCCTGACACTGTCACTGGCGGATTTCAAACGGGTCGGACGTTACCCTATTGCAATGCTGGCAGGGTTATCCGCACAATTGATTGGCTTGCCGCTGATCGCATTCGCCCTGATCCAGCTACTTGGTTTGCCAGAAGTTGTTGCTGTTGGTTTGTGGTTATTGGCATTGGCTCCCGGTGGGGCCTCGTCGAATGTGATCACTCACCTAAGCGGCGGTAATACTGCATTGTCTATATCAATGACGGCAGTCAGTAGCCTCATCATTCCCTTCAGCCTTCCACTATTGCTTCCTGTCGTATTGAGTGAAAGCCAACTGGTATTGCCATTGAAAACGGCTATTTTGCAATTGGTCATGGTCACTTTAGTCCCAGTATCAATAGGTATGCTGTGCCACCATATCGGGCGCGGAAGACGGTTTGAGGTTTTTGCCAAATGGGCTGGGCGCTCGTCGGTTTGGGTTTTGATGTTTACCGTTGCCATCACATTGGCAGCCAATACCAAGGTGTTCCAGCAGCTCTTCTCAAGTGCGTCGATCGTGGCGATTGCCTTGTGTTTGCTGGGCATGGCATTGGGTGTGGTTGTTGCCCGTTTGCTAAGAGGTGGGGAGCAACTGACTAAGACGCTGGCAATCGAAGTTGGGGTTCAGAATGCCGGTACGGCCATTTTTGTCGCTGTGGTCCAACTTAAACAGCCTGAGTTGGCATTGACTCCACTGTTGTACGGCGTGTTGATGAACATTCCGGTGGCGGTGATGATCTACCACCATCAGCGTGGACGCCTGCGTGCTCTCTTTGCCCGCGAGCCAAGTTGAATAAATCCCACCGAAGTAAAGGTGAGATAAAAAAGGCGGTCGCCCTGTTCTGGGTGGCCGCCTTTTCTTTGATTGCTATACCGTTAGGCTTCTTCTGCGCCTTCGTTGACCAACTGGTAGCCACGGATGGTCAGGCCGCAAAGCATTGTTGGTACTGAGGTAAAGATCTCTTCAAACTGGGCAAGGCCGTCAGCACCTTCTTGGGAAAGTGCTTCCATTGCGTTTTCTGGATCGTAAAGCAGGCTGAAGCAAAGCAAAACACCGCCAAGCAATGCGTTGTTTTCGCTTTCTTCCGGCATAATGGTTTCCCAGTCGTCGCGAGATAGTTGCCAGCCTTGTAGTAGGCCTTCGGCAAACTCACGGGTCTCTGTCGACACCAACTCTTTGTCATCTAGAGCACAGCCTTCAGGCCAGTACCAACTGCCTTCAAGCAGTGATTCGCGGCTTTCATTCCACAGTTCGACAATCGCATTGGCGTAGGCTTCCAGCTCTTCTTGGTTGGCAAACGGTGATGTTTCTTCACCGCCCCACATGAAGGCTAGCCATTCAGATGGGGTGATAAGGTGAGGGGCGGCCGCCATTGCTGTCACAAAGCCACGGGTTTGCGCTTCGGAGAGCAACTGTTGAGCCAGTTGCGGGTTTTCCAGCAGTGTGCGTAAAGATGAAGACATAATTTGCTCTCGTATATTTGGTATCGGGTAGGGTCCAACGCAACTTTGCCGCTGGAAGACCACAATTTTGAGGTATTGTAACAGGGTAGTGAAAAAGGTGGCACTGTTCACTGGTAATTCGGGAGCATTGCTGCAATAGTGAACACTCAATTGATTGTGCTATGTTTTTTGTTGACCTTAGCCGCCTTAGCCACTATAGTAGCGACCCTGTTGAGGCAACATGCCTTGGCTAACAATTTGGTGAGGTGTCCGAGTGGCTGAAGGAGCACGCCTGGAAAGTGTGTATACGGCAACGTATCGAGGGTTCGAATCCCTCCCTCACCGCC